>NZ_DAISHJ010000056.1:0-31648 GCF_036822615.1 Aggregatilinea sp.
CCGTTTTCTCGCCGAGAATGGGGTGAGTTTTTTTGATCGGCGGCGGTATACTTGGCCTATGATCCTCGCGCCGCGCGAGGCAAACCCGATCGTTTCCCACAAAGGTAGAGACACATGGACTGGCAGGATCGCTACGAACCCCGGCGCGCGCCGGACCCCGTGCTGCGACTCATGACCGCCGACGACATCCCCGCTGCCGGGGACGTGCTGCACAGCGTGGGCTGGCGGACGGACGTCCGGCGCTGGGAACGTATTCTGTACTGGGAGCCGGAAGGCTGCTTCGCGCTGGACGAGCCGGGGCGCGGCGTGATCGGCACGGTGAGCACGACGACCTACGGCACGGCGCTGGGTTGGATCGGCATGATGGTGATCGCCGGGGATCGCCAGAAGCGCGGCTACGGTCGCCAGCTGATGCGCGCCGCGCTTGATTACCTGATCGCACGCGGCACGGAGCGCATCATGCTCGACGCGAGCGACATGGGCCGTCCCCTGTACGAAAGCCTGAATTTCCGCCCGCTGCACAAACATTACCGGTGGGAGGGGCGGGCCAGCACCTACCTCGGCCCGCGTGCGCGGCGGCTCGAAGCGGGCGACCTGGACGCGGTGATCGCGCTCGATACGCAGCTTTACGGCATCCCGCGCCCGCACATCCTGACGAAGCTGCTGGAGGATTATCCCGGTATGGCGTGGGTGGATGAAACGCGCGGCGGGCTTCAGGGCTTTTTGATGGCCCGGCAGGAAGTCGGGCATGGGGTCTACCTGGGACCGTGGATGGCGCTCACCGCCGAGTCGGGCGAGCGGCTGCTGCGTACGGCGCTGGAACAGTTCCAGGGCCAGGACGTGACGATGAATGTCTCGGACGTCAACGGGCGCGCGATGCAGATCGCAGAGCGGCACAACCTGCGGCGTGGTTCCGGCACGCAGCGCATGATTTACGGGGATGCCTTCCCGGTGCAGGGCGAGCCGCTGGCGGAGCTGTCCATCACGTCCTACGCGACGGGCTGAGCGATCAGCCCAGGCGGCCTTTGGTGTCGGGCGCGAGCAGCGAGAGCCGCTCGACCAGCAGCGGTAGCCCGATCAGCGTATGCCAGCCGCCCTCGTGCGGGCCGAGCGCCGCGCCGCAGTCCACCGACAGCTCGCTGACCATTGCATGATGCAGATAATCCGCGTGGATCGAGTCCGCCAGCGCGACGACGGGATACGTCGCCTTGAGCGCGGCGGGTCGATCCGCGTTCGCTTCACGCGCGAATGGGTTCTCGCGCATATCTTCCAGCGTGGGCAAAAACAGGTAGCCGCGCGGCAGCAGCGATCCCTCGATTTCCGCGATCACTAGCTCGATCTCGTTCGTTTCCAGCACGTGAATGCGTTCCACGAAGCCCGCCAGCGCCACTTCGCCGTCCCACGTCACCGGCTCGCCCGCGCGCCACACGGCCAGCGGCGTCCCGCCGGGGCGTCCCCACGCCAGCACGATCTCGTCCGGCGCGGCGTCCAGCGCGAACTGTCCGCGCGGCCCGGTCGCCTGCACGGGCTGACCGCCGCCTTCGATCCACAGCATGTCCTGCGCGTACGCGGGCACGCACCAATCGCCGCCAGAGGCCAGAGTTCCGGTGAAGGGGGGCATAGGGAGTCCTGTTCGATGCGGGTATGCATCCGGTAAAAAGACGAGCATTTCTCGTAGGGGCAGTTCACGAACTGCCCCTACGGATCGATAGTTCAAGGTCAGGTGAAAAAAACAGGGCAAGTTAGAAACCTGCCCCTACAAAATCCCGTTGGGTGCTGCCTGTCTCCCCTCTCCAATCAAGTTGGAGAGGGGCCGGGGGTGAGGTTTCACCGGCCACCGGATGCCGCCGATCAGCTAATGTTGTGCAGATCCTCAAGCGCGACCCAGCCCCGGCGCAGCGCGATCAGCGCCGCTTCCGTGCGCGAGGCCGTGCCCATGCGGTCCAGCAGTTCGATCAGCTCCTCGCCCACGATCTGCGGATCGAGCTTGAGGCGCTGCGCGATCTCGTCGTTGGTCTGCCCGGCGGCGATCCCGGTGAGGATCGCGTGTTCCAGCGTGGTCAGTACGTTCGACGTGACCTCGGCGCGGCCCACGAAGCCCTGCACCACACGTTCCGCCACGCCGTGCCCCAGCACCAGATTACCCTGCGCCACGTCGCGCACTGCCTGGACCAGCGCGTCCTCGCCAATGGTTTTCAGCACGTAACCGTGCGCCCCGGCGCGCAGCGCGCGCATAATGTACACGTCTTCGTCGCGCCCGGTCAGCACCAGCACCTTCACGTCCGGCCAGTTCGAACGGAGCTGCGGCAGAATGTCCAGCCCGCCCAGGCCGGGCATATTCAGGTCGAGCAGCAGCACGTCCGGCTGTTGATCCCGCACGACCTCCAACGCCTGATCGCCATTATCCGCTTCGCCCACCACGTTGATGTCGTCGTTCACGTCGAGGAACATCGCCAGACTGGTGCGCAGGATGCGGTGATCGTCGGCCAGAACCACGCGGATCGGGCCGGTGTGCGGCGCCTCGGCGGGCGCGGATAGCGGTGCGGACTCCGGCTCTGCGGCAGCAGGCTGGATCGTCGTGCGCGTGTCGGCCCCGCCGTCCAGAACGATTTGCAGGGCTGCTGCCATTTCGCCCGCCGTGGTAAAGCGATTCTGCGGCTCTTTTTCCAGCGCCTTGAGAATGACGGCTTCCAGCGCAGGCGGAATTTCGGGAGCCAGCTCGCTCGGCGGCTTGGGCGTCTTTTTGACCTGCTGGAGCAGCAGCACGCCGATGTCGTCCGCGTCGAACGGCAGGACGCCCGTCGCCAGCTCGTACAGCACGATGCCCAGTGAATAGAGGTCCGTGCGGTAATCGAGCTTGAGGCCCTGCGCCTGTTCCGGCGACAGGTAGGCGGGCGTGCCGATGATGCGGCCCATCGCGGTCAGGCGTTTGCTGTCGGGCGTGATCGCCAGCCCGAAGTCCATGATCTTGACCTGCCCGGACGGCGTGATGTGGATGTTGGCCGGTTTGATGTCGCGGTGGATGACGTTCTTCTGGTGCGCGTAATCGAGCGCGAGGCAGATCTGCCGCCCGTACTCTGCCACGACCTGCGGCGGGGAGGGGATGAACGAATAGAGCGGCTCGCCCTCGACGTACTCCACGATCAGGAAGTTCTGGTCTTTTTCCTCCCCGACATCGTAAATGCCCATGATGTTGGGGTGGTTGAGCTGCGCGGCGGAAAAAGCCTCGCGCTGGAAACGCTGGCGGGTGGTGCTGTCCACATAGGGCAGCAGCAGCTTGATGCCCACCGTGCGCTGCAAGCGCAGGTCCAGGCCCCTATACACGGCGGCGGTTGCGCCTTCGCCTACCAGTGCCTGAATTTCGTAACGGTCGTTCAGCTTGCGTCCGAGCATACCTGGCGGCTCCCCTGACAGCATAAACCCGTAGTGAGTTTACAAGCGACAGAGGGGATACGCAATACCGTTCGGGACCGGGCGCGGCCACCCGGCGCGGACTGGACGAACTGGACAAATTCCCCCAAGGCAAGCGGCGGTATACTGCGTCTGGTAAGGGTTGGGGCATCCCAAGGAGGGACCACTATGCCTGTGATTCAAAGTCGCCCTGCCGAACCGCGTGACGCGATGGTGATCGCGGCGATTTACAACGTGGGCATCCAGCGCCGCACGGCCACGTTCGAGACGCGCCTGCGCACCGGAGACGATATCCTGATGTGGCTGGACGATCCGCTCCATCCCGTGCTGGTGGCGGAAGACGACGGGCAGATCGTGGGCTGGGCGTCGGCCTCGACGTACCGCAGCCGGGCGTGTTACGAGGGCATCGCGGAGATTTCGATTTACATCGATGACGACCGCCAGGGGCAGGGCATCGGCAAGCAGCTTATGCTGGCGTTCATCGACGCGTGCGAAGAGGCGGGGCTGTGGAAGCTGGTGTCGCGCATTTTCGTGGAAAACGCCGCCTCACGCGCGCTGTGCCAGCGCTGCGGCTTCCGCGAAGTGGGCATCTATGAGAAACACGGCAAGCTCGACGGCGTCTGGCGTGACGTGGTGATCGTGGAGCGGCTGCTGCCCCGCAATCTGACGTGAACGGCAGGCGGCGCGCGTAGGGGCGTATTGCTATACGCCCCTACCGGAACTGTTTCTCTGGCGTCAATGCTAGGCGCGAGCGATCGACACCGTAGGGGTAGGGCTTGCCCTACCCGACTTTTCTCTCAGCGGGCGGGTTACAAACCCGCCCCTACAAATTCACCGGAGAATTCGTGTGTTTCCCCTCTCACAGCGCGGAGCGCGTGACGTCGGAGCAGTCGAACAGATCCAGGTCGAGGCGCGGCGGCTCGGTGCTCTGGTTCACGCCGTAGAAAAACGTGTCGGCGCGGCAGACGTAGTGCGTCCACGCGAACGGGTTATCCCACTTTGAGCCTTCGTGCTGGATCTCGTAGCGCGCGCGGCGCACCTGGGCCAGCAGCGTCTTGAGGTGAAACACCGGATCGTCCCGGTCCAGTTTTGGCCCCTGCCCGCGCGACCAGCCGATCTTGAGGCGGGTCGGCAGGCCCGGACCGCCCTGCCACGCGTCGTCGGGATACAGCCGCAGCATGATGGACCACATCTGGTAAACGGGGCCCTGAATCGAATCGGGGAAGCAGTTGATCTCCTTGAGCACGTTCGGGCGCAGCGGCGCGAGCAGCTCGCTGAGCGTCTGCTGGTCGGCGTTCGCGGCGGCGCGAGAGGGCGCCATCAAGCCCATCAGCGCGTCGTTGATCGCGATCTCGACACGCGCCAGACTGTTGATCGCGCGGCGCTGGTGGTCGCGCTGCTTTTTGCTGGTGCCGCCGGGGCCTTTGGTGCCGGGCATGAAATAGTCCTCGCCCCACTGAATGCCGAACTCCTGCACCATTTCCAGCCAGAACAGATCCTCGGTTTCCAGGTGATAGGTCGTGCTGTCCAGCCCGGCGTCCGGTCCAAAATCCGGCACGCGCCGCACGCCCCGGCAGGCGCGCGGAACCAGCCGCTCGACCGGATCGCCGCTCAGGGGCGACAGGCGATTCTCCGCGTCGGGATCGGCGGCGACCCAATCGGTGTTTTTGGGATCGCGTCCTGTCAGGCGCGCGCCGAACTGCGCGTCCCAGCGGCGGCCAAAGATGCGCTTGCCCTTCACCAGCGAGCCGATGCCCGCCAGCACCTTTTCGATGGCCGTGATGCGCGCCGAGGTGGGGATGCCTTCCGACGCCCAGGCGAAGTAGGACGCCTGCGATCCGCGCGCCACGTAGACGATCGGGCGGCCCTCGGCGGTGCGCTGGACGTCTTGCCACGCGCGGCGGTACCCGTCCTCGTGCGAGGCGTAACCGACGTCGCGCACGGCGCAGCCGCGCAGTAATTCCTCTTCGCCCAGCTCGCGCCCGGCCTCGATCACCCACGGCTCCAGGTCCACCAGCAGCGTGATCGATTCCCAGTCGCCCTCGTGGCGGTTGGCCCAGTCGTCGTAGTAGTAGTGCATCCAGTATTGCAGCGCCACGCGCGACCGCCGCACGTCGTACGGGCCGAAGGTCGAGGTCTGCGCGATTTCCGTCAGCGGCGAAAGCGTCTCGCGGTCCAGGGGAGCCAGCCCTTGCAGCAGCCGCCCGTAGATCACAGAGCGCGAGTTTTCCGGCGCTTCGTTCACCAGATACTCGAAATAGAGCCGCCAGTGTTTGAGGTTGTAGCCGCGAAAGCCGGGCAGATCCAGGCCGCGCATGCGTTTTGCCAGCCGCTGTTCGGCCAGCCGCGTCATCATGGCCGGGCGGATCTGCGTCTCGTCCAGCCCGGCGTAACGCGGATCGCTGCGATGCTCGGCCATCATCTCATGCAGGTCTTCGGCCTTGATGCCCTGCCGCGCGCGCTGGACTTCTTCCTCGTATGGCCGGGGATGGAACAGCAGGTCGGGACGGCGCAGCAGCAGGCGGCGGCGGTAGCGCACGCGGGCGCGGGCCAGCGTTAGCTCTGCGGCGCGGGGATGGTAGCCGCCGCGCACGGTGTAAATCGCGTCGCCTTCGTCGGGATAGGGCGCGTGGGTGGGGTCCTCTGGAAAGAGCACCAGCACCGGGGCGTGATGGCGCAGCAGAATTTGTCGTTCAGCAGGGACGAGGTAACCGTTTATGTCGGGCATAGTGCGTCTCTCCCTGGGTTGTGAGGCGGATCGTCTGGTCACGGTTGTACACCGGCATGCCGCGCCATGCAAGCCGTCTGCTAGGAGACGCGTTGTGGAAACCGGACCCGGCGCATCTAAAAAACAGCGGCGCGCTGAAATTAGCGCGCCGCCATAGGCTGCCCCGAACCGATCGCCGCCGGAGCGTGTTATGCGCTTTTCGAGCGAGAAAATAGACCCCTCATCACTTATTACGCTGAGATCGGTAGGGGGCGGGTTTCACACTTTTGAACTTTTAACTCCATGGCGGGTCACAGGCCCGCCCCCTGCAAAACCTGTTGAGAGGGCTTGCCTCCCCTCTCCAACTTGATTGGAGAGGGGATCTGCAAGCTCACAACAGCCGCTAGAGCAGCGATTTCGCCACGTCCAGCGCGGCGTCGAAGTCCACCTCGTTGTTCATGACCGGCACGTATTCGGCGTAGCGCACGACGTTGTCACGGTCCAGCACGAACAGCGATCGCTGGTTGATGCGCCACAGCGTATCGTACGCCGTAGTCCTGGGAGAACTTCATGTCCTTGTGCGTCGAAAGGTACTCGATGTGCTGCGTGCCCGTATCCGCCGCCCAGATCGGCCCCTGCCGTCTCGAAGCAGCGCGTTTGCGCCGCGCAGCAAAAAGCCCGGCGATCCGTATCGATCGCCGGGCTTCGGCTTGTTGTCGGGATTGGCGCTGTCCTCCACGTCCGCGATCCGCTTGGTGAACGGATCGGGTAGGGGCAGTTCACGAACTGCCCCCGATAGATCGCGGAGTCAGGCGCGCCCGGAAATGGCTACCAGTTGCGCGTGCCGGAGTAGTAGTAGGTGTGCTGGCAGTTCGGCTCGCTGGCGAGGGTGAGCGTCTGCGTCATCTTCAGCGCGTCGCCGCTGGTGAAGGTGAGCGTCATGCTGACCGTGCCCGTGCCGACTACGTTCGGCCCGGCGTACGAGTAAACGTTCGCCTGGATCTGCTGGAGGTAGTACGGGCTGGCCTCCATGCCCTTCCACATGATGCCGCCCTGCGCGGGCTGGATCGCCGCGAGGTGGTCGCAGAAATTGATCGCGGGCGCGCCGGAGCAGTCGCCGCTCATGTTGTCCGAGCCGGGGATCATCTGCCAGACGGAGTTGCCCGTCGGCGCGAGGTCCTCGATCGTGGTCATCGGCACTTCACCGTCGCCGGTCGGGGCGGACGGTGCGGCAAAGACCATCGGCGGCGCTTCGACTTCCACGACTTCGGTGCACGCACCCGCGCTCACCACTGCCGACTGCGCGACCCAGGTCGTCTGGTCGCCCGTGTCGAGTTCCCACCACGGCGCGCCGTCGGGATCGTTGGCCCAGCCGAGCACGCTGTAGCTGCGGTTCGGGTCCATGTACGCGATCGAGCCGCGCTGTTCGCCGGGGCCGATGCGCAGCGCGACGTCGGTCGAGCCGCCCGGCGCGCCGACGACACACGCCATGCCGCCCGGCAGCAGGCCCAGGGGAGCGCTCGCCACGTCCGCGAAGGCATACGACGCCTGAAGCGACGGTGCGCCCGCGGCGGTCAGGCCATCTTCGCCCGCCAGGGTCACCGCGACGGCGCTGCCCGCGGCGGCGTTCTGCGTCGTGCCATACGCCGACACGTCCGCTTCACCGCTGATCACGCGCACGTCGAGCGAGCCGTTTGCGCTGGCCGTGACCAGCAGCGTCGCGTCGGAGAACGAGACGGTCGCCCCGTTGATGATCAGCGAGACCGGTTCCTCGCCTGTGAACTGAAGCAGCAATCCGGGTTCGGACGCGGCGCACGCTTCGGACGCGGTCCCGCTGAGCGTGAAGATCTGGAAGGGCGAAACTTCCACGATCGCCGTGCTCGACGATACGTCGTCGGGAGCCAGGACCGGCAGCGTGGTCAGGTCGCCTTCCCACGAGATCACGCGGGTGAAGACCCACGCCGTCGTGCCGTTGTACTGCACGCGCACCCAGTCGCCCGCCTGGTTGCGGCCATCGGCGGTCATCTCGTCGCCGGGCTGCGCCTGGGTCACCATCGCGTACGTCGTGCCCGCGCCGCCGCGCAGGTTGATCGGCTCGTTCAGGCTGTTGGTGACGGTCAGGCTGGGGCCTGCCGAGGTCGTTTCCCCGGCTGCATCCGGGGCCGGGCGGGTCATCGCCGCGCCGCCCATCAGGATCGCTGTCACGGATTCGGTGCTGTCGGCAGGCAGGTCGGCGGCCAGCTTTAGCACCGCGACGCCCCACGTGCCCGCACCGGGATCGGCGGGATCGGTCGAGATGGTGTGCAGCGCGGCGAGGTCGGTAACGGTAGAGTCCGCTTCCGCCGCGACGGTTTCGATCCCCGCGCCGTCTACGCTGACGCCGGAGGTGCCGCCGCAAACCTGCCCGCGTGCGACATCGGCGCACGCCGCGTTGGCCGCGTCCGTCGCATCCGCGACCAGCGCCAGACATTGATCCGTTTCATCGCCCTGCGCCGCCGCCTGGGGCGCGGGCGCAAGAGCAAATTGACTCGTGAGTGCGGCGGCGAGCAAAATCGCCGCCAATCCGATAAAACTCCATCCTTTGCGCACAGTCATGATCTTATAGCCTCCGTTAAGGTCCCCGTCAGGTCGCAATAAAGGGTGGGATTGTCCGACCGGCACTTATATAATAAGGGCTTCTGGCGGAACGGTCGATAGTGAAGGAGTACGTTTATGCGCCGCATCCTTTCGCTGCTCTTGCTCATGGTGATTTTTGTCCTCGCTGCCGCCGCGTGCGCGGGTGAGGGCGATCCGGCGGACAGCGTCGAATCCTACATCAAGGCGAAAGCCGGGGCCGATGGCGACAAGCTGGTGAGCCTCGCCTGTAAAGACTTTGAAGCACAGGCCGCGCAGGACGCGCTCTCGTTCCGCTCGGTCAAGGCGGAAGTGCAGGACCTGTCGTGCAAGAAGTCCGGCGACGACGGCGACGCCGCGCTGGTGACCTGCACCGGGCAGATCGTGGCCGAGTATGACGGCGAGACGCGCAGCCAGGACCTCAGCGAAACCACGTACAAGGCCGTCAAGGAAGACGGCGAGTGGAAGGTCTGCGGCGCAGAATAACACACCGCCCGATCTCCTGCATTGCGTAAGGGCGGAGCTTGCTCCGCCCGATGTTCGGCGTGTTTCGTAGGGGCATATTGCAATACGCCCCTACGCTCGCCAACGACTACGACGGTTTTCCCGTAGGGGCAGTTCACGAACTGCCCCATATACAGCACGGTAATCATGCCAGCAGCGCGATAGGCGATTTTGCTTTTCGTAGGGGCGGGGCTTGCCCCGCCCGCTGCTAGTAAAGCCGGGTAGGGCAAACCCTACCCCTACGCACATCCGACCTGACGATTTGCTCCCTGATTGCCTGTTCATCGTAGGGAGTAAACGCCTGTCCATCCGTTAACTTGGTGCCCATGGGGCGTATCGCATACGCCCCTACTTGCGCGACGGTTTCCCGTAGGGGGCAATTCATGAATTGCCCCCTACGATGCGTTCGGGTTTTTCTTACCCTTCGTCCGCGCTCACGGCCTGCATCACCGCGTCAAGCGCCTCAAGCGTCAGCAGGTTGCGCGTGCTGAAGCCGGATTGCAGCGCCTCGTCGGTGAAGTGGGCGACCTGCTCGTCTTCCGGCGTGGTCATGTGCGTCGTGTCCACCGGATCGACGCCCTCGTCCGGCAGATCGGCCAGCGCGCGCGACAGATTGATCAGCGGCATGTCGTAGTCCTGCGCCACCTTGACGACGATCTTGTTGAACAGCTCCGTCTGCTCCGGGAATTCGGGGCGGGTCGGGAAGGTGCTCAGCACCGGTAGCGTGCCGTTGCGGATCGTCTCCGCGACGATGGAGCGCAGGAAGAAATCGAACTGCGACGCGTCGAGGTACTGCACGTCGTTGGTGCCGAACATGATCAGCGCCACGCTGGGCTGCGCGATGCGGAATTCGCAGCTCAGCGGCGTCTCGCCCGAGTCGCAGAATTCGGGGTTGGCCCACATGCTGTCCACGATGCTGGCGGTGTTGAAGCCGCCCGCCGCCGCCTGACTCTTGCGGTTGAAGGCGTTGATGTCGCTGGACGTATACTGGTCGATCACCGGCTGGAGATCCTCGTACTCGCCCAGGTCATAGTTGCCGTCGCCGATGTCGATCAGGAAAAACGGCGTGTCGGTCATGCAGTCGCCCACCTTCGAGAAGACGGCGGGGTTCATGCCTGCCGCGATGCCCTGTTCGTAGACCAGCCGCGCCTGCGCGCTGATCTCCGGCAGGATCGGGATCTCGGCCAGGTCGATGGACTCGACCGACGCCGGGTCGAACTCACCCAGCACCGGGTCCACGACCGGGGCCAGGGTTGGCTCCTCGGTGGCATCGCCCTGCGCGGCAGCGGGCGTGCTTCCGGCGCTCATCGTCCAGGCCAGCGCGGCTATCAGCAGCAGTGCGGCACATCCGGCAGCGTAAAACGCCTTTTTGAACATATTCGTCTCCATTATCCGCAGTTGGCGGGAAGTCTACCGTGCATCCAGCAGCGTGTAAAGTTATAGCGCGGCGGGGCGCGGACGCCACCCATTTTGCCTGACGCTTCGCACACGATTGCACACGGTCGCGTGTGTGGGGGCGCTTCATAGTCCGAATTGGCACGAAAGGAGATAGAACCGTGCACGACAGGCTCGATCCTGCGCCCCTGGCCGGGCAGCGGGTTAGCGTGATCGGATCGACCGGCTCCGGCAAGACCACCTTCGCTCGCACGCTGGCCCAGCGGCGCGGCATTCCGTGCGTCGAACTGGACGCGCTGCACTGGGGACCAAACTGGACCATGCCGCCCACCGACGAATTCCGGGCGCGCGTCGCGGAGGCGCTCAGCGGCGAGCGGTGGGTCACGGACGGCAATTATAGCAAGGTGCGCGACGTGATCTGGGGCCGCGCCGATACGCTGATCTGGCTCGATTACCCGCTGCCGGTCGTGTTCTGGCGCCTGACGAAACGCACGCTGCGCCGGATTGTCACGCAGGAGGAGCTGTGGGGCGGCAACCGCGAAACGTGGCGCGGCCAGTTTTGGGACCGGGACTCGCTGTTTCTGTTCCTGCTGCGCACCTACCGGAGCCGCCGCCGGACGTTCGAGGCGCTGATCGCGTCGCCGGAGTACGCGCACCTGACGGTGGTGCGGCTGCGGTCTCCGCGTGCGGCGGACCGGTGGCTGGCGCGGGTGTAGAGGAACCGGATAGGGCCGGGGGCGAGGCGTTTTGTGCTCGCCCTCATGCTCCATTATTCCGTTTTTGTAGATCGCAGAGCGTTTAAAAACGTTTAACTTCCGGTGGCATGCAAGAATCGTGCAGGTTAACGAGTTTTAACCTGTAAATCTCCACGTTACCGCCTGCGAAAATTGAATGCATCCCGACTACCGCCTGCCAGCCCGAATGGCCTATACGCGCAGAAGAATGAATCATGATAAAATGCGAAGTCATGCGGGCGAAACTACTTTCTTCTCTCTTTATTCTTCTGCTGCTGGGCGTTGGGGTCACGGCGATACACCTGCCGCCGACGCTGGCGCAAGGCGATTCGCCGGTGGCGGCCCTGACGCCGACGCCGGTCGTGATGGCGATCCCCGGCCCGGCGGGCAACCAACTGCCGCCCGCGCCCCTGGCGAACCTGGACGGGTCGCCGGTCGTCATGCACCTGCCGTTCTCGGATACGTTCAACAGCGAACAGGGCTGGTTTTACGACGGGCAGTGGCGGCTCGATTCGCAGTCGGCCTACGACGGGACCGGCTGGTTCATGGACGGGACGCGGCGCAACAGCACAAGCACGCTGACGTACTTGCCGTATATCGACCTGACCGGCATCTTCAGTACGCAGCTCACCTATCGCCAGAAGGGCTTGCTGCCCGAAACAGACTTCATCGCGGTCGATCTCAGCCTCGACGGCGGCCTGACCTGGATCATGGTCGATCAGCAGATCGGGCTGGATCAGGATTGGGCCATGCACGCCGTGGACCTGACCGAATATCGCGGGCAGGTGATCCGGCTGCGGTTCCGCGTCAGCACGGGGCAGCAGCTCGTGTTCGACCAGCCGGAGACCGGCGGTTACTGGATCGACGACCTCAACATCCTTTATGCGACGTTTTCCGTGGCGATGATCGCGGAAGCCGAGGCCGCCGAAGCGCCGATCGGCCCGCCCGCCAACCTGACCGAGATGGGGCTGCACCTGATCGTCGGCGCGCAGAAGTCCCCGGTGGTCGATCTGGCGACGCGGCTCGAAGAAGCGGGTCACCCGCTGGGCACGGTCAAGGGAACCAGCGGCACGGAAGATATTCTGAACGCGGTCAAAGAAGCCTCGCCCGAAACGACGATCGTGTACCGCTCGCTGGTGAACGGCGACGGTCGCCAGGACTGCCCGAACGTCTGGCACGCGCCGGACGTCGAGGCGCAGCGCTGGCTGGACGAGCTGGCCCCCTATTGGGCGAAGGTCAACGCCGATTACTACGAACTGATGAACGAGTGCAACACCATCCCGATCGACTGGCTGGTGTCGTTCTCGATCGAGTCGATGCGCATCGCGGGCGAGCGCGGCCAATGCCTGCTGCTGTTCTCGTTCACGACCGGACAGCCGGAAGTGAGCGCCTTCGCGCAGCTTGCGCCCGTGTACCAGTACGCGCTCAACCACCCGTGCCAGCCGGGCCGGATGCACGGCGTCGCGCTGCACGCGTACGGCGTCCAGCCGACCACGCTGGTATCGGAATCGGGCATCTACCTGGGGCTGCGCCACCGCCTGTTTTACACGGCGCTGCTGGCCCAACTGCCGGACGCGATCCGCGTGCCGGTGTACCTGACCGAAGTCGGCGCGGGCGACGGGCGGCACCAGTTTAGCTGCCAGGACATCGCACGCGACGTGACGCAGTACACGCAGGAACTCGAATACGACCCGTATATCTGGGGCTTCCACCTGTGGAACATTGGCCCGCCGGGCACACAGACGGGCGACTGGGTCGATCTGACGGTGTGCCTGCCGCTGCTGGGCGATACGCTGCTGAGCTACTACGGCGCGCAGTAGGCTCTGCCAACGAATCAAATGGGATTGTTTCCCCTGGCGTCAAACCAAAACACCAGTGGTGATAACCGTAGGGGTGGAGCTTGCTCTACCCGTTTTTTCGCTTAACGGGCGATGCAAGCATCGCCCCTACGAAAAGCACAGCAGTCCATTTTTCCCGTGATGGGGCTTAACTTAATGCGCATGGGTTTCTAACCCACCCTGTTTTTTGTCCGGATTTAAAAGTTAAAGAGCAGCACATGCTGTTAACCGGTATTCACGCTCGAAACGCAAAAGGCGGCTCCTGATGGGGCCGCCTTCGTGATCTGGAACCGAAAGATCGCCGGGGGCTACTTGCCGTAGGGCGTCACGGTCGGGAAGAAGAACATGGTCGGCGTGGGGAACAGCGTCGGCGGGATGGGCGATGCGCCGAGCCACGTGCGCCAGCGGCTTTCGATCTCTTGTAGGCTCAGCCCGGTGACGGTCTGGAGCGCTTCGTTGCGCGAGATGCCCTGATCCAGCAGCTCGATCAGCTCGCGGTGGCCGTCCAGGCCGTAATTGTCCACAAACCAGCGCCAGAACGTGTAACCGATGTCGTAGCCACGCCGCGCGTTGTTGCCGCTGACGCCGGGGCCGGTTCCATCGAGCAGGGCCGGAAGGTTTCCGGCGGCGGCCATTTCGCGCACGGAGGCTTCGTAGTCGTACTGCTGGTGAAGCTCGAAGAACGTCGCGTTGCCCTCGATGAACCACGAGCCGGGCGTCATGATCGTGAACTGGCCCTGGTAGAGATGGCCGATTTCGTGCGGCACGGTCCCGTAGGCCAGATCTTCCATGTCGCCGCCATAAATGATCTGGACCGTCGCGCCCCAGTGCTCGTCGGTCGTGCCGATCACACGCGGATTTTGCAGGCCCTTGCGCCATTCCAGCCACGCGTCCTGATCGCCAAAGAGGATCGCGCGCGGCTTGTAGGGCAGCAGGTCGCCCCACGCCTGACGGTACGTTTCGCGCTGCTCGGCCATCGCGTCAACGGTCAGCGGGCCGACTTCGGCGGACAGGCCCTCGGTGAACACGATCACGTCTTCGCTCTCGACGCGCAGCCATTCGCGCGTGGTGTCTTCATATTCGACGTATTCCGGCTCCGACTCGAAGGCATTGCCGTCTTCGTCGGTGATCTGCCACGTGTAGGTGATGCCCACCCACGGCGGCACGGCGTCCCCACCCTGTACGACCCAATCCGCGACCAGCTTGCCGGTTTCGGGATCGAGTTCGGCGGACTGCGAGCGCTGGGAGTTCGTGCCGACGGCGTGCGTCCAGACGACGCGCCCGCGCGCGATGGGCGCGGCACTGCTGGTGAGGTCGATCGTGAAGGTGAAGCCGGTCGGGTAGTTGCTCTGGAACGTCATCTCGTTGACGGTCCAGGTTACGTCGGAAGCGGCTTCGGTGGCGGCTTCAGGGGCGGCGGCGGTGACTTCCGGCTCGGCAGTGCTGGCGGGATCATCCCCCTGTGCCAGCGCTTGCATGGCCGCGGCGCCCACCAGGACGGCGATCAGGGCCATCGCCAACAAAACGGTCAGGGTGCGGGAAAACGGAAACGCTCGTTTCATCGATCGTTTACTCCAGACTAGGCGCGCAGGTCACTCCGGCCCACACACGCGATCTCGTGTAAAACATTATACGCGAAGCGCCGCCGACCAGGCCTCTTGAAGCGCGGCGAGATCGGCAAAGACGCCAGTGGCCTGAATGGGGCTCGATTTGGCTTCTTCCGCCGTGGTGATGCCGGTCAGCACGAGCGCGGTCGGCAGTCCGGCGCGCTGGCCGCCCAGAATATCCGTGTCCAGCCGGTCGCCAAGCCCCAGCGTTTGCTCCGGCTGCGTGCCAAGCGCCTCGCGCGCGATATCGAACATGGCCGCTTCAGGCTTGCCGATCAGGATCGGGGCGCGGTCGGTGGCCGCCTGGATCGCCGCCAGCAGGCTGCCGTTGCCCGGCACGAGACCTTCCGGCAGGGGGAAGGTGCGGTCGCCGTTGGTGCCGATGAAGTCCGCCCCGGCGCGAATGCACAGCGTGGCGCGCTTCAGCTTTTCGTACGTGACGTCCAGGTCCAGCCCGACGACGACGATCTGCGCGTGGGCCGGATCTTCCGGGTAGCCGCGCTCGGCCAGGGCTTCGCGGATGCCCGCCTGCCCGACGACGTAGACCGGCGTGCCCGGCGCGTAGTGGCGCACGATGTATTCGGCGGTGGCGACGGCGGAGGTGATGATCTGCTCGCGCGCCGCCGGAACCCCCGCACGGGCGAGCTTGTCGACATAGGCCGTGACCGTGCTCATGCTGTTGTTGGTCGCCAGGGCATAGCCGATGTTGTGCTCGCGCAGGAACGCGAAAAACTCCGGCACGTGGGGCAGCGGCTCGCTGCCGCGCCACAACACACCGTCAAGATCGGAAATGACGCCTCGTAGTGCGGAAAAATCGATGGACATACGCGGACCTTTGCGTGTCTAGAGCTGTGTGCAGCGTGGATACCACTGCCGATTATAGCATCTTCCTCGCGCGTCCCGGGAGAGGGCCGGATACGGCAAGAGGCCGGGCATGCCCGGCCTCCATGACACCAACCTGCGCGCAGGGCGCGGGGCTTAGTTGCTGGGCGGCAGCAGCACGCCGTCAATCACGTGAATCACGCCGTTCGAGGCCATGATGTTCGCGAGGATCACGGTCGCCTGGCCGTCGTTCAGGACCACATTACTGCTGGCATCTACGGCGATCGCCGCGCCGTTCAGGGTGGGGATGCTGTTCATGCCCGCCACGTCCGCCGCCGTCAGTGCGCCATCCGCGACATGGTAGAGCAGGATGCTGGTGAGCGTATCCGTATCGGCCAGCAGCTCGTCGGCGGTCAGGCCGAGGGCGTCCAGCGCGGCGGCAAACGCGTCATCGGTGGGGGCGAAGACGGTGAAGGGGCCATCCCCGGCCAGCGTATCCGCCAGCCCGGCAGCCTGTACAGCGGCGACCAGGGTCGTAAAGCGCCCATCCGCCACGGCGATGTCCACGATGCTGCCCATCGACGCGTCTTCGGACATCTCATCGCCGCTCATATCGTCCGCCGGGTAACCGGTGGTGTTGTCGGCCAGCAGGGAGGCTTCGATTGCTTCCACGGTCACGCCGGGGTTATCGAGCGTGCCGGTTGCCGCCACGAAGTAGTACGTGTGAGGCATCAGCTCCGTGCCGGAGAGATCGAGCACTACCGGCTCGGTCGCGCCGCTGGGGACGACCTGCAAATCATACGTGCCTGCCGGAACTTCAAGCGTCGCGGCGTCATCGCCAAACGCCAGCGCCGTCACGACCGGTTCGCCGCCCGCGAGCACGTCCACGGCGGGCGCATCCTCGATGGCGTGCAGGATCGTCACGCGGGCGCTGTCAGCCGCGATGGGGCTGTAGTCTTCCTGAACGACCTGGGCCGTGAGCGTACCGGCTTCCAGCGATCCGACGGCGGCGATGGTGTTCCACGTCCCGGCCTGGAGATCGTAGTTCAGCGGGCCGATGGCGGCGTCGGCGTAGGACGTGCCAGTCGGAGCGACGGCGAGTTCATACGTCCCAGCCGGAAGCTCGACCCAACCGCTGACGTCACCGAAGTTCAGCGCCTGGATATCGCTCAGCGCGCCGTTCACGTAAATCTCAACAGCGGGCGTATCCGGGGAGAAGTGCGCCACACGGATATAGCCCAGCCCGGCATCGGCGCTTTCCGTCGCGGCGGGCGGCAGCAGCACGCCGTCGATCACGTGGATCACGCCGTTCGAGGCCATGATATCCGTGGCAACGACGTTCACGGAGTCGTTCAGCACGACGGTTCCGTCCTGGACCGCGATCGAGATGTCGCTGCCCTGGGCTGTGGTGGCCGAATCGAGCGTCACGACCTGATCTGCCGTGACCGCACCGGGCACGACATGGTAGAGCAGGATCTGGGTGAGGGTGTCAGTATCCGCGAGCAGTTCGTCGGCGGTGAGGCCCAGCGCGTCTAGCGCCGCGGCGAACGCATCATTGGTGGGGGCGAAAACGGTGAACGGCCCCTCGCCTTGCAGCGTTTCAACCAGATCCGCCGCCTGAAGCGCTGCGACCAGGGTGCTGAACTGGGGATCGCTGCTGGCAATGGCCACGATATCCTGATCGCCCTGGGCGCGTGCAGGCCCCGCAGGCAGGATCAAGGCGGCAGCAAGTGCCAACACGATCAGAAAGATGGGGTACTTACGCATGTTGAGTTCTCCCTTCACATAACGATAAAGTCCGCTTACGACGGCCAGCGGGTCGCGCCAGCCATCGATAAACAGCGTAAAGAATTTCTATGAAACAGATTGGAAATATTCGTGAGAAGGGGATGAAGGGCCAAAAATGCTGTGGTTTGGCGCGGCTGAAGGCCCGCGACTTTTCTCCTGGCGCGGCGGGAAATGGACGCGGATCCGTGCGGCGGCGTAAGGTAGGGAGCGGGTATGTGTGTAGGAGCGTTACCTGCAGGAGTTAAGCAATGTTTAAGCCTGTATTAAAGAGATTCACATAAATCCGGTTGATCGGTGAGCGAACTGTGAGAAAGGAAAGAAGTAGAGTGGGGGAGGAAAGTGCGGCGCAAAAGGGGCGGCGCGCGGGGGATTGCACCGCTCGTTGAGAGAGAAAAACGGGGTAGAAGAGGCACGTTTACACCAAACCCGGCGATCACCGCGACCTCACCCCCAGCCCTTATCCAGTCTGGGCTGGAGAGGGAAGACAAACACGCTTGATCCGCAGCGGCGGAGGCGTACGCTGGCTAGTGGGGAAAAACGGGTAGAGCAAGCTCTACCCCTACGACCCTCGACCCGATTGCGCCCGCTAACCCAGGGACACGTCGAGCATCATCATCACGGCAAAGCCGATCATCGCGCCCATCGTGGCGATGTCTTTGTTGCCGTTCGACTGCGATTCGGGCACGACTTCTTCCACCACGACGAAGATCATCGCGCCCGCCGCAAACGCCAGCGCATACGGCAGAATCGGGCGCGCGACGATCACCGCCGCCGCGCCGATCAGCCCGGCGACCGGCTCCACCAACGCCGACAGCTGGCCGTACCAAAAGCTGCGCGTCCGCGACAGCCCTTCGCCGCGCAGGGGCATCGACACGGCCAGCCCTTCGGGGAAGTTCTGGATGCCCACGCCCAGCGCCAGTGCGATCGCGCCCGCCACCGTGGACGACGACAACCCTTCCGCCGCCGCGCCAAACGCCACGCCGACCGCCAGCCCTTCGGGGATGTTGTGCAGCGTGATCGCTAGCACCAGCAGCACCGATCGCCGCCAGGTGGTGTGCAGCCCTTCCGCGCCGCCTTCGGGCGCGTCGAGGTGCATGTGCGGCAGCACGAGGTCCAGGCCACGCAGCATGACGCCGCCCGCCAGGAAGCCGATCAGCGGCGGAAGCCACACCGGCAGCGAGGAAACTTCCCCAGCCATCTCGATGGCGGGGGCCAGCAGCGACCAGAAGCTGGCCGCCATCATCACGCCCGCCGCGAAGCCAAGCATGGAATCGAGCAGCTTGCGGCTGACGGTACGGGTCAAAAAGACGGTCGCCGCGCCCAGGGCGGTCATGCCCCAGGTGAAGCCCGTCGCAAATAGAGCCTGCAATACGGGATGCAGGTCGTTGAATCCTATGGCGTCCACCGTGTGGTGCTCCTCGTGCGTGGAAAAACGGCTCAGGTGTTCCGTAAATTGTAGGCGGATCGGGCTGGGACTTACCATTGTGGAGTTGGCGTAAAGGCGGACCTTACCCCTGCTCGCTGGCGCTCGCTTCCCCTCGCTTCCCCTCACTATCAAGTCGGCGAGGGGCAAAAGCTGTGTGCTGAAGGGGCGGGACGTTAAGCGAAAAAATGGGTAGGGCAAGCCGAAACACGGGTTTTGGGGCACCATGTGGGTATCGACGGCAGGGGCGGGTCACAGACCCGCCCCTACAGGATCGTGGTTTGGGTAGGGGCAATTCATGAATTGCCCCTACGCGGTCGTGTTAAATCGAGGGCCGGGGGATGGGGGGCGTTCTACGCCTCCGCGATGCCACCCTCGGTCATGGCGCGCGGGTTGAGCGCCTCGCGCGCTTCGTCTTCGGTCATGTAGCCCAGCTCGACCACCACGTCGAGGATCGAGCGGTTGGAGGCCATCGCCTTCTTGGCGACTTCCGCGCCCTTCAGGTAGCCGATGATCGGGTTGAGCGCGGTGACGAGGATCGCGTTCTTCGCCAGCCAGCCCTCGGCCTTTTCGCGGTTGGCGGCAATGCCGACCACCATCTTGGCCGTGTAGGCGTTCACCGCGCCGATGGTGACGTGCATCATCTCGAACAGGTTATGCGCGATGATGGGCATCATCACGTTCAGTTCCATCTGCCCGGCCTGCCCCGCCATGAGCACGGTCAGGTCGTTGCCCATAACGTGATACATGGTCATGTTCATCATTTCGGCCAGCACGGGGTTGACCTTGCCCGGCATGATGCTCGATCCCGGCTGCACGGCGGGCAGGCGGATCTCGTCCAGACCGGTCGAGGGGCCGCTGCTCAGCAGGCGGATGTCGTTGGAGATGCGCGCGAGATCCTGCGCCAGCGTGCGGATCGCGCCGGAGAAGAACACCGCATCGCCCATCGACTGCATCGACTCGAACAGGTTGTCGCTTTCATAGAGCGTCAGCCCGGTCAGGTCGGAGAGCGTGCGCACCATGCGGGCGTGATATTCGGGATGGGCGTTGAGGCCCGTGCCGGTCGCCGTGCCGCCGATGCCCAACCGCCGCAGCCCTTCCGCCGCGCTCTCGATCTTGTCCGCGTCGCGCTCGATGGCTTTGGCGTAGGCGCCGAACTCCTGCCCCAGCCGCACCGGGACCGCGTCTTGCAGGTGCGTGCGGCCACTCTTGACCACGTCATCAAACTCGACCGCTTTCTGCTCGAACGCCTGCTGCAAGCCGCGCAGCGCGTCAAGCAGTTCGTCCAACCGCCACAGGCAGCCCAGCCGGATCGCGGTGGGGATCGTGTCGTTGGTGGACTGCGCCATGTTGACGTGATCGTTGGGGCTGACCGGCTTGGCCGGATCGGTGATCTGGAACCCGAGCATCTGATTGGCGCGGTTGGCGATCACCTCGTTGACGTTCATGTTGTGGCTGGTGCCTGCCCCGGCCTGGAACGGATCGACCACAAAGTGATCGTTCCACTTGCCCGCGATCACCTCGTCGGCGGCATCCATGACCGCCTGCGCGATCTGCTGCCCGGTGACGATGTGATCCCCGATCTGGCGATCCTTGAACTGGCCCAGATCTAGGTTGACCTGGGCGGCGGCGCGTTTGATGGTCGCCTGCGCCCAGACGAACGCCGGGTAGGGGTGCATGCCGCTGATGGGGAAATTCTGCACGGCCCGTTGGGTCTGCGCGCCCCACAGGGCGTGCGCGGGAACCTGGACCTCGCCTAAGGAATCTTTTTCGATGCGGAACTCTTGCGTGTCGGCCATGATGGTACGGTGTAACCTGCCTTTCGGTGATTCAAGCGCCGGTCGCGCGGCGTAACAGGGAAAAATGAAAAGTACGAGTGTTTCGCCGTCCTAAATAACTTTATCGTGCGCCGCGTGCAGGATTTTACCCCGTTATACGGCGACCGCGCGTGCTTCTTTGATCGCCTCCAAAATCACCGGGATCGACGCTTCCCAGCGCGCGGGAAGCTGCTCGCTGATCTCGAAGGCCAGCAAACGGCCATCCGGCGCGGCCTGCTCGATGCGCTCCAGAATGACGCGCCTCAGGTCGGCGGCGGGCAGGTCGTAGCAGCCCAGGTTGATGTTCGACCAGAACAGCTTATCGGGCCACGCGGCGCGCGCCTCGGCCAGCGTTTGATCGCCTTCGGGCGGCGGCGTCAGCGACTCGATCAGATCGACGGGCGCGTGGGCGATCACGTGGCGGCACGCGGCGGTTTTGCCGTCGTAGTGACAGCCGACGATCTTACCCGCGTCGTGCAGCAGGCCGAAGGTTTGCTCGTAGACGGGCAGCAGAAATTCCTGGTAGCGGCGTGGGCCTAACGTCTCGGCGGTGAAGTTCTCCACGAGGTTGATGTAGCGTCCCGGTCCACCCGCGACGATCTCGACGTGGCGGCGGAAGACGGCCAGCAGCGCGTCGTAGAGCGTGCGCACTTCGTCTTCGTACTCGAACAGATGCCACGCAAAGTTTTCCAGGCCGGTGTAGTCCACCAGGATGGTTTGCAGCGGCGTGCGCCCCATGCGCGGCACGGCAACCGCATAGTCAGGCAGGGCGGCCTCCTGCGCCAGATAGGACTCGTACGCCGGGGTGATCTGGGTGTGTTCCACGATGAACGTCATGACACGGTAATCTTCCGGCGATTCCAGGAAAAACTTGCGCTGCCAGCCATCGATCCAGGTGCCGTAAATTTCGCCGACGGGCGTGCTCCACGTCTGCCGCCGCATTTCGCGGCCCTCCGTGACGAGCGTGTCGTCGCGCATGTCCACGTCCCGGTACGCGATCTCCCAGGTGGGGATGAAGCACGTCGCGCCGAGGCCATCACGGAACATTTGCTGAAGGGCCGGTTGATCGAGCGGTTGTGGAAGTTTGTGGTAATAACAGGTGTAGGGGATCTGGTCTGGCCGGTCTCCGGCCCAAAACGCGTCGAGCTGCTGGCGGATGTCCATAAGTGTTTTTATCCTTATGTCCGGCGCTGCCGGGGTGCACCCAAAAGAAACCTATTCTTAGTTCCAATTATAACAGCATGTCATTCAGGCACGGTGCACTTGCTCCCGGCGCGGGCGCATGGGCATAATCTAGAATGTGGTATGCACTGACCCCCATCCCCTGGCCCCTTCCCCCACGCAACCCTGTTGCGCGGGGACTCCGGGGGAAAAACGGGAGCAAGCCCCGCCCCTACGGATCGTGGGGCAGTGGGCGACGTGAGAACCCGGTTCACGCAGTCAAAACGTGCATAACAGCCTTTAGAGCGTGAGCGCAGCTTGACATCTTGCGCGTTTGGGCGTAGATCAATCCCCGTAAACCAACGTACCCATGAGGATTCCCTGATGCGGCGCACCCTCTCTTTGTTCGGATTGACTGCGGTTTTGCTGGCGGTGGTGCTGGCGCATCCGGCCTCTACGCCTGCGACGGCCCAAAGCGATGCGTTGGGCGCGCATAACGTGTATGCGCTGGGCGTGTTCAGCTATCCCGATCACGTGCGCGCCATCATCGACGTGCTCGTGCCGCGCACGGAGGTGATCGTCGAGGCGCGCAGCAGCGATACGCTGTGGGTGCTGGTGCACGATCTCAACCGCACGGTGCGCGGGTGGGTGGAAGCGGACTTTCTGGAATATGAGGATCGCAAGGCCGTGCTGAATCTGCCGGTCAGCGCGGAGGTGATGTTCATCGCGTCTGAGTCACCGCGCACGGGCGATTACACGGCGATCGACCTGGAAGCGTACCCGGTCATCCCCGACCGGCTCGGCGGCGCGCTGAAGATCGCGCAGAGCGGCGTGGTGCTGGGCAGCGATCCGCACGTGATCTCGAAGGTGGGCGACTGCATTTCGGACAACAAAAACTTCCTCAGCCCGTTCGGGTGGGGCGACTATTCGTTGGGCAACTACGGCAGCTTGCAGCCGGTGATCGACCAGTTCGCGTCCTCGCTGGCGTTCGACAGCCAATCCGCCTACGACGGGCTGGTGACGAACGCCGCGCTCGATCCGCTGTTTTCCAATCCGCTGGCGTGCCAGCCGGGCGAGTCGCCGCTGCGCTGCGAATACCGCGTGCATAACCCGGCGGTGGCGGTGATCATGTTCGGCGCGCAGGATCTGCTGTTCACGCCGCCGGACCAGTTCGACCGCAACCTGCGCCAGATCGTGCACGAGACGATTCAGGCGGGCGTGATCCCGCTGCTGAGCACGTTTCCCGGCAACCTCAACCGCTGGGATGACGCGGTGAGGTACAACCAGATCATCGTCCAGATCGCGCTCGACTACGACATCCCCCTGATGAACCTGTGGCTGGCGCTGGAAGCGCTGCCGCATCACGGCCTGGACGACGACGGGCGGCACCTCAGCGTGCCGATCAGCACGCCGGGCGACCTGCGCGGCGAGAATCTCCAGCGCGGCTACCCGCAGCGCAACCTCGTTACGCTGCAAGCGCTGGACGCGGTGTGGCGCGGCGCGCTCGAACCGTCGATGGGATTTTTGTACCCGGATGTTTACACCTTTCCTGCAATTGGGTAAAGTGGAAGTGGGGGCACGTTCAACTTACACAACGACTATCTCGGCCCGGATCATGGGGGAGCCGGATTGTTAGCCTGTTTCATCATTAAAGCGTTTCCGGGGTACGTAAGAGGAGAAATGTTCATGGTCCGCAAGATCTCGTTAATGGCTCTGGCCGTCGTCCTGGCCGTGGCTGCGATGGTCGGTTCCGGGAGCACCCCGGCATCCGCGCAGGGTCCCGACGCCTGGACCTCGTACAAGCTGAACATGCGCACCGGGCCGGGAGGCTCGTATGCGGTCGTCACGACGCTGCCCGGCAGGACCGGGTTGGTGCTCGAAGCGCGTAACGAGGATACCTCGTGGGTGCTGGGACACACCGAAGACGGCGCTTACCGTGGGTGGGTCGCCTCGCTTTATCTTGAGTTCCGTGACGGCTTTTATGCGCCGAACGCGCTGCCCGAAAGCACCGAAGAAGTGCCGGGCGGCCAGATTCCGGGGGCCATTCCAGAAGCCGCCGCTTCTGAAGAAGAAGCCGCTCCGGTAGAAGCACCGTCTGCCGGTGGTGTGGCGGGCGGCACGGCTACCGCGCTCGATACTGTGAACGTGCGCGGCGGCCCCGGCACCAGCTACGACATTCTGGGGCAGACGACGCCCAACTCGAACTGGCTGCTCGAAGCCCGCAGCGCGAATTCCGCGTGGGTACTGGCGTCCGCCGAGAGTGGCACGCTGCGCGGCTGGCTCTATGCCTCGCTGCTGCGCCTCAACGGTGTGAGCGTGTCGAGCCTGCCCGTCAGCACCGACATCGTGACGGCGGCGGGGTCGGGCGCGATCCCCGGCCAGATCCCCGGCCAGGTGGACCCGGACGATCCGTATGCGAACGTGCCGCAGTCGGCCATCAACTACAACGACGTGTTCATGGGCGGCTATGACGGCGCGCGTCTGGCAAACATCAACCTCGCCAGCTATCCGGCGGCGGGGCAGGCGACCAGCCGCAGCTACGCGATCTTCCAGCAGGGCAAGGCGATGGGCCGCGACCCGCACGCCGTGGCGAAGGTCGGTGACTGCTCGTCGGAGCACTGGTACTTCCTGACGCCGTTCGCGCAGGGCGGGTATAACCTGGGCGGCTACGGCAACCTTCAGGGCGTGGTCAACTGGTTCGGCAGCTCGCTGGGCATCAACAGCGAGGCGACGCACAACGGCTTCAACGTGAACGCCGTGCTCGCGCCCGAATGGTCCAACCCGGCGCAGTGCCAGGCGGGCGAATCGCCGCTGCAGTGCGAATTCCGCCGCACCAACCCGAGCGTGGTGATCGTCATGTTCGGCACGAGCGACCTGCTGGTCATGACGCCCTACGAATTCGACTTTTACCTGCGCAACATCATCAACGAGTCGATCGAAGCGGGCGTGATCCCGGTGCTGAGCACCTTCCCGGGCAATCAGGCCTTCTGGAACAAGACCCTGATTTACAATCAGGTGGTGGTCCGCGCCGCGCTGGATTACGACATCCCGCTGATCAACCTGTTCCAGGCGCTGGAAGCGATCCCCAACCACGGGCTGGAGCCAGATGGGTTCCACCTCGGCAACCCGATCGGGTCGCCCGGCTCGCTGGACGCGGGCAACCTGCAGTCCGGTTACCCGATGCGCAATCTGGTGACGCTGCAGACGCTCGACAACCTGATGACGAGCGTGCTGTCGAGGTAACGCGCTCGCCGTACGACGAATCGCATAGTGGGGGCAGCCGAACGCGCGCTGCCCCCTTGTTATTTGAAGCAGCGGTCAGTGATCAGCAAGGGCAACCTCACCCCCGGCTCCAGAAAAGCAGGGAATCGGGACTGGGGATCGGGGAAAAGCAAGGGTAAACCTCACCCCCGGCCCCTCTCCAATCAAGTTGGAGAGGGGAGACAGGCAAAAGCCATAGGGGTGGGGCTGGCTTCCGCACGATGGGGCGTATCGCAACGCCCCTGTCGATCGCTGACCGCTTGTTAAAAAGGATCGTGTTATGCGGCGACGTGCCCGCCTGATGTTTCCCCTGATTTTGCTCGTGCTGCTGGCGGCGGTGGGTGCACCGCTGCGCGCGCAGGGACTGGTCAACGCCTGGACGACGACCGGGCTGAATCTGCGCACCGGCCCCGGCGAAGACTATGAGATCGTCGTGTCGCTGCCCGCGCAAACCGGGCTGGTGGTCGAGGCGCGCGGCGAAACAAGCGCCGACTGGGTGCTGGGACATACGGTCGATGGGCGGTGGCGCGGCTGGGTGATGGCGTCGCTGCTGTTCTTTGACCTCGGCGTAGAGGTGGACGCGCTGCCGACCAGCCGCGAGATCCCCGCCGGGCCGGTGGAGGAGCAGCCGGTTTACGAGGTGCTCGATCTGGTGGGCGGGGCGGATTTTCTGGTCGCGCGCGCCTCGAAGGTCGATCTGATGGACGTGCCCATCGTGCCGGACTGGACCGGCGACGCGGCGCGGATCTACGCGCTGGGGCAGACGATGGACCGCGATCCGCACGTGGTATCGAAGGTGGGCGACTGTAATTCGGTGGGTGGCTTCTTCCTGCACCCGTTCGGCAAAGACGCCTACGATCTCGGCCCCTATTCCGAGCTTCAGGCGACGATCGATCAGTTCGACGCGTCGATGGACTTGCAGAGCTACGCGGCGTATACCGGCCTGAATGCTCAGGCCGTGCTCGAGGCGACCTGGGCCAACCCGAACATGTGCGAGCCGGGCGAATCGGCGCTGGCGTGCGAATACCGCGTGCACAATCCCGCCTTCGCCGTGATCATGTTCGGCACGAACGACATGATCTCGCTGACGCCGCAGCAGTTCGACCACGCGCTGCGGCGCGTCGTGCTCGACACGAAAGACGCCGGGATCGTGCCGGTCCTGAGCACGTTCCCCACGCATCTCGCCATCCCGGAGCAGTCGGTGCTGTACAACCAGATCGTCGTGCTCATCGCGCGCGACATGAACATCCCCCTGATCAATCTGTGGCGCGCGCTGGAACCGCTCGACGATCGCGGCATCGGCGGGGACGGCTATCACCTCAACGGGCCGCTGACCGGCGCGGGCGATTTTTCGTCTGAGGCGAACCTGGAACGCGGCCAACCGCTGCGCAACCTCGTCACGCTGCAAGCGCTCGACGTGGTGTGGCGTGCCGCGACGGCGGGTTAGAGCCTGCTTGAACTTGCAGCCCTCCATCCTCTGGGCCCAGAAGGGCAGGGATCAGGGGAAAAGCAAGGGCAACGGCAGACCTCACCCCCGGCCCCTCTCCAACTTGATTGGAGAGGGGAGGTAAGCCGTCTCAATGGGCTTTGTAGGGGCGGGTTTCTCCGTTAAAAGTTAACGCGCATCAACCTCCCTGGGGCATACGCTCTCAGGCGGATCGCTCCCCATCCCGGCGCGCGGTGCTATACTTTCATCGCAAAAACGTGAGTGGGGATGCTCCATGTCCGACTTCATCACGCTGACCTGCCCCAACTGCGGCGGGCGGCTTGAAATCACCCATGATGTAGACCGGTTCGCGTGCGCGTACTGCGGCGCGGAACACCTCGTGCGACGCGGCGGCGGCATCGTCACGCTGGCGCCGGTGCTGGCCGGGTTGCGCGACGTGCAGGCGGGTGTGAATCGCGCCGCGTCGGAGCTGGCGATCCGGCGGCTCGAAACGGAAATCGACCGCCTCTCGGAGCAGTACCGCGCGCTGGCGGCGCAGCATGCGGCCCTCGCGCAGCGGCCCTCGCGGCGATCGTGGTGGACGATGGGGAAACGAACCGCGTGGTATGCGATTGCGGCCTGGATCGGGACATTCGCTGCCGGGGCGCTGCTGTGGGGAGATCGCGGCGCGGCGCTGGGGTTCGGGCTGGCCCCCGTGGTGGCGATCTTCGTGATCGTCGGGCGGTTGGGGCGGCACTGGCACGTTCGCCAGCAGGAATCGGTACGAAACGCGGCCAGCCGCGCGCAGGTCGAGTCGTCGCTGGCATCGCTCAGCGCGCAGATTCAAGATCGCCAGCACCAGCTCAGCATGCACCGGCAGATCGTGTCCGGCTAGAGCGTGTTGACCAGGGGCCAGGGAATGGGGAAAGACAAAGGCAAGGGCAGACCTCACCCCCGGCCCCTCTCCAATCAAGTTGGCGAGGGGAGACAAGCCGTTTCAACGGGGTGGGTGTCTAACCCATAGGCATAAGTTAAAGGCTTTGTAGAAGGGGGCGGCACACGGGCGGGGGATCGATGCCCAAACTTTTGGGGGCCCGCAAGCGCGGCAGGCGATGCTATCCTGAAATCATCAGGAAGACATAGACAGAGGGTCCCCGATGAATCACCAGCCTATGATCCACATGACCGGCACGCAGGTTTATATCAGCGGATGGCGCTATTGGCTCGGCTGTTTGAAGCCGCTGGTCCTGTTCGTGATGATGATTGTGGTGGTGAAAGTGGCGATCTTCGTGCTGTAGTGAGGGGGAAGTATCCCGGCCCTACGCTAAGGCGTTTCGCGCAGGGCCATTTCCATGAGCCGGATCGAGAACCGGATCCGCTCGGCAATTTCGGGAAACAGGGCCTGGTTCAGCAGGTCGCATGCGGTTTCGTACTGCGCCCAGGTCGGGCGATGTTTGGTCAACCAGCGGAACGTGCCGTTCGAGACGCGCATCCAGCATTCGGCTTCCAGACGGCGCACGCCCTCGGGGGAGTGGTAGATCTGGCTCGTCAGGTGCAGCGCAAAGCGGTCATGCTCGCGGAAGCCGCACACATAAAAACGGCCATCGGGTGAAAGCCACCCATTTGCCCCCATCGGTGAGCCTACTAAATCCATTGAGGGCGGCGCGTTATCGATCATGGCACCGTCCGGGGGGTATGTGAGCGATTCTGCCATCTTTTTTACTCCGGTGTGAGCGCATTTTTACTATAGGTTGAGTCACCCAGGCGCGCATCAGACTATTGGCTGAGATCGATATAGGACAACTGGCTATAAAGCGCATACTTACGATCCATTAATGCCACGTTCGTGCAGGCGGTGTTGCAGCTGTTCAAAACTGATTCCGTAACGGGATGCGATTTCGCGCGCGTAGCTCTTACCGAGAGGAGGACCCGGCACGATCTTATAGGTTTGCCGGACGCCGTTCCCTGTCTCGGACGATTCCAGCACGCGCGCCACGAGGCTGGCAGCCGCGCTGTCGCCGGGCGTGGACTCGTTCAGGTCGTCCAGATCCGCGGCCAACTCGTGCAGGTGCGTTGCGTAGATCGCTCGCGCGCCGAGCAGCCGCAGCGCCCGCACAAGATCGTGTGCCAGGTAAAGCCCCTCGCCGGGACTGGTCGTTGCCAGCGACTCGTTGAGGAGTATTAAGCTATATCGGGTCGCGCGCTCGAATATTACACTGAGGCGCTGCGCCTCCTCGCCCAACCGCCCTGCCTCTGTCTGCGGATCTTCCTCGACGGGAAAGTGCGTGTAAATCGCGTCTACGGGACTGATCCGGGCGCGGCTGCCCGGCACATACAGCCCGGCCTGCGCCAGCACGTGGATCAAGCCGACCGCCTGCGTATAGGTCGTTTTGCCGCCCCGGTTCGGCCCGGTCAGGATCAGGATGCGGCCTGTTTCCCCAAACCAGACATCGTTCAGGACCATCGCGTCGCCGATCGGGCGCGCGGCGTCCGTGCCCATCAGCCGCAGCGCGAGATAGACGTTGTAGGCGTCCTCCACCTCACAGATCCGGTCCTCCGGCGGGGCCAGATCCGGTTTGCACACCGGCAGGCCGCTGCGCCGCAACCGTTCGATCAGCCGCGCCGCGCCCAGGTAAAATGCCAGATCGGTCCGCAGGCGATCCAGAAAGCGCACATTGATGCGCTGGTAGCGCTCCAACGCCGCCGCGACGGGTTTCGTCACCTGCTTGAGCACGTCGGCCAGATCGCGGAACAGCGGGTGCAGCATCGGGTTATCCAGGCCCATGCTGGACGTGACCGCCGTGGGGCGCGGCATGGCGTGTAACTGGGCGATGCCTTCCCATTCGTCTTGCGGTCCGCTCCGGCCCAGCAGCGCCCCGATCAGCGAGAACGACGCGCCGTGAAAGCGCTGTTTGTTCACCGCCAGCAGCGTCGCTTCGACCGGGCGCAGGGAGTCGTCCAGGTTGACGCCGATCGTCACGCTGACCGCGCCGCGCACCTGCGCCGCCAGATCGGGCAGGGTGCGCGCCAGTTGATCGAACTGCGGATCGTCGTGTATCTGCTTGATGACGTCGCGCAGCCGCCGCAGGCCCGCCGAGCGCATCGCAGCGCCCGCAGATTCGCAGGTCGCGTACAGAATCTGCACACACTCGACGTACAGTTCCAACTGCCCGATGCGCCAGATGACTTCATGCAGCGGTGTTTGATCACGGGAAGGGAAGTACACGTAGCGGTCGAGCGCGTTCGCTTTGGGTAAAAACGCCTCGAAGCGTGCGACCAGCGCGGGCGCGTCTAGCAGGTCTTCGAGCACGTCCTGCCGGAAGCGTATCACGTCGAGATCGGTGGTGAGCGTCGCCAGGAGTTCCTGAAGATCCGCCGCGCGCACGTATCCGGCGCACAGGGCATCCAGCACCGGCCCCAGGCTCAGATCGCGCTGCGTGCTGGCACTGAGGCCCGTGCCGCGTGTGGGCGTCTCAATGCCCGGCGGCCACAGCAGGCTGAGTTCCGGGCTGCCCGGCGTGTTCATCGGGTTAATCGGATTCATACGATTGATACAACCGATTGTACCAACGATGCCTTTGATTATTGCACTATCTTGGCGCGAATGCCCCGGTTTCACGGAAAATTCATGCTCTCGCCCTTAATGCCTGTTCGATAGGAGTTCCCCTGGCGGCTTCCCTGAAACTGGTAAATTGCTGCGCCTGAACGAGCGCGAGGCGACGCGCGAAATTTGAGGGGGATATATCCAAGAGGTGGGTAAGATCGATGAGTTCAGCAACCAAGAAGACGATTGATCATTTTTCATCTTTTTGTGGTCTCTAGATTGGATCTGAAGATGGATCAATTGGAGCAAACTCATCTAATTTTATCTGTACGCCATATGTCAGCATTAATCGGTATTTATTTAATGCTCTAAGCTCATCGAATATGTATCGTGCGTAGTACTCTATGACAGCGCTGCACTCTTCTAGGCTTCTTACATTGTAGGCACCAATTTCGATCAGATAACTAAAATTCTCAAAATCAAGATCGCGATCGTTTATAAAGGTGTGCGTTCCAATCTCAAGCCACCAGTTTTCGCCAGTAAAGCGATAGTAAATTTCCGGTGATTCGCCCACAGGAGCGAATTTTAGGTTGAGAATTCTTTCCAATTCCTGACCGAAATAATTGATAAGGTCATTGGATGCAACAAAAACCATAAGGTGAGTAGCCATCGAATATCACCATTGCTCACATAGATTCTTTGCTGCAAATATTTGCCGATCGTAGAGACCAATGTATAAAAGTCCGTAATATTGTAATTGTCCCCAACTGTTCGCACCCATTCGAGTGCCGGCTCTACCTTGTTAGACCCATATCTAAGAGGCCTTGTCTGCTACCCCTGGAGGGTGCAAGTTCATTTTTCCTCGGAGGCGCTGAGGCCTTCTTTTTCTCTTCTCGGAGAGCTTCCAGTTCTTCCAGAACATTGTCTAGATGGTTCTGCTTAATAGATACCATTGCAGGTGTTTCGCCCGCCATAAAAACGGAGAAGTGGTAGAACAGGTCGGCAAAATCTTCCCAATCGAGTTGGACGCTTTTGAGGACGGGTAATGAAATATCGACCTGCCACTTGTTATCTTCGTAGTACACTGACGCAAAATAGTCATCTCCGATATGAGCCTCCATTACCATGGAGTCCGAGCGCCAGTTACTTGCCGTTCCATACCATAACTTAGCAGATGCAGGTTTCTCGGTTTTCATTCTGCTCTCCAAGCTCACTCCGTATGCGGTATGTAGTGCTTGTGATTACTTTTGCCCAATTAGGAAATCAGTCGTGTTCAATTGAAGGTCATTCATCTTCAGCTGCGATGGCGCCTCTCCCTTTTTCTTCTCGTAACATTTCCAGTTCTTCCAACGCATTTTCTAGATTGTTTTCTGTATCTGCTAAAATTCCACCCGCCTCTTTAGATATGAAAATCGAGAACTCGCAGAAGAGGTCGGCAAAATCGTCCCAATCGAGTTCAACACCCTTTGAACTTAACGCTGAAATATCCACTCGCCATACCTTATCTTCGTAAAATACTGCGGCGAAGTACTCATCCCCTATACTGACCTGCCCCCAGACTCTATACCACTCATAAAGTGAGACTCCGGGCGGTGGT
>NZ_DAISHJ010000057.1:0-31546 GCF_036822615.1 Aggregatilinea sp.
GTGGGCATGGGCCGGAGGCGCGGCGGCGCTGGCGATCGCATGCAAACCGACCACCGCGCTGTGCCTGCCGTTGGTGATCGCGCTCGGCCTGGCGGCGACGGCACGCGTGGACTGGTATAGCAGGGACATCATGCGGCGGGGGCGTGGACTTGCGTTGGCGCTGGGGAGCGGCGTGGCGCTGCTGGCGCTGTGGGATCTGGCGCGCGCACCGCGCAGCTTCTATACGCTCGCGGTGGCTCGCAACGCCCCGGGGCGGCTGATCCGGTCGGACGAGATATGGCCGCGCCTGGACGCATGGGGACACTGGCTGGCCGCCTCCGTTGGGACAGCGAGTCTGGCGGCGGGTATCGGGCTTGTGGTGCTGATCTGGCTGGTCGCCGGGCTGCGCCGGGGCCGGTCGCGCGCCACGACAGCAGATTGGAGCATCGCGGGCTTCACGCTGGCGTTCATCGGCTGGTACTGGCTGGTCGCGTTCAACACCTACGACCGCTACCTGCACTCGCTGGTCCCGTTTTTGCTGCTGCTGGCGGCACGTGCCGCGATCGGACTGTGGCGAACGGTCGGCGCGCGGCGAGTGGTGGCGGCAGCCGGTGCGGCGGCCCTGATCGTTGGCTTGCTGCCCGCAACCATGAATACCCTGCGCGGCGAGACACCGCTCACCGACAGCCGCAGCACGTATACCGGGATCGACCGGCTGGCGGACTACCTGAACACGACGCTGCGGGGTGAGATCGTGTACGATCACTGGCTGGGCTGGGAGCTGGCCTACTATCTGGGCGACGATCCCGGCGTCCGCGCGGTGTATATGCCCCTGCCCGACGATCTGGCCGGTGAAATGCGGCAGCAAACGGATGTACGCTATCTGGCCGTGCCATCTGCCGCCGACGCCGGGCCGTGGTTGGATGCGCTGCGCCGGGCGGAGATCGACATCCGGGTCGTTTACAGCGATCCGCCGCACGGCTTCGTCGTGTATGCGCTCCGCGCCCAATCCTGATCTGCCAGGACGGGCATAACCCAAGACAAGCGCCCAAGTGCCTGTTACAATGGGCAGGCCGTGCCCCATTCACCCTTTTTCGCTCCCAAGGCAGGCGGTCCGATGGCCGAACAAGCCCAGGAAATTCCAAGCGCTCAAGCCGTACCGACGGGAAGTTGGCAGCCTTACGCCCTGCTCGCCGCCGGAATCGCCGCGATCTCGACGGCGGCGCTGTTCGTACGGCTGGCCCAGGACGAAGGCGCGCCTTCCCTGCTCCTGGCGGCAGGCCGTCTGGTCGTGGCCTCGCTGACACTGGCCCCGGTCGTACTGACGCGCCACCGCCCCGCCCTGCGCGCTGTTTCCCGGCGCGACCTCGTATGGACCACCATCGCCGGGCTGACGCTGGGGCTGCACTTCGCTTCGTGGATCCAATCGCTGGAATACACGTCAGTCGTGAACAGTGTCGTGCTGGTCACCACGTCGCCGCTGTGGGTCGCGCTGATGTCGCCGCTGTTCCTCAAGGAGCCGATCCAACGCTGGACCATCGCAGGGCTGCTGCTGGCATTGGGTGGCGGCATCCTCGTCGGGCTGGCGGGCGGTTCCGGCGAGGCGGCAGCGCATGCCAAGCCGCTGCTCGGCAACGGGCTGGCGCTGTTCGGCGCGTGGATGCTCGCGGTCTACTTCATCATCGGGCGGCGCGTCCGCACCCGGCTGAACGCGATCGTGTATACGTGGCTGGTCTACACGGCGGGCGCGTCCTTCCTGATCGCCGTGGTCGTGCTGGGCGGCGTACAGGTCGGCGGGCTCCCCAATCAGGCGTACCTGTGGCTGCTGCTGATGGGGCTGGTCCCGCAGTTGATCGGGCACTCGCTGCTCAACGTGGCGCTGGGCTTTCTGCCCGCCGCCTATGTGAGCCTGATCGTGCTGAGCGAGCCTGTGGGCAGCGGCATCCTGGCGTTCGTAGTATTGGGCGAAGCTCCGGCGGCCCTGCAGCTTGTCGGGTCGGCGCTCATTTTGGGCGGAATCGGGGTCGCCAGCCGCAAATCGCAACCGAAATCTTGAAAAAAAACGTTCTGAGGGCTAGACTGCGCATAGAGAGTTTTGTAAGGTGAGAGGCAACGATGGACGGTATCTTTGGCGTAGGTTTGCCTGAAATGTTGATCATTGCGCTGGTCATGTTCGTGATCGGCGGACCTGAGAATACGGCGAAATGGGCGCGCGAGGCTGGCCGCATCGTGCGTAAAGTCCGCAAGATGTGGGACGACATGATGGCCGAAGTGGAACAAGAGCTGGGGCCGGACGGCAAAGAAATCATGGACGCCACGCGCGAACTGGGACGCAGCGCGCGCGAGCTGCGCTCCGTGTCTTCCCCCACACGCTTGATGTCGGAAACGGCCCGCCTGCTGGACGAGCCGACAACGTCGGCACCCCCAAGCGCGGCCAAACCTGCCGCGGCAGACAAGGTCGCTGCGCCATCCTCCAACGGCACCAGCAGCGGCGAGAGCACATCCTCGGATGATTCCAAGTACCGTGCATGGCTGCCCCCCAAGGGCGAATAGCACAAGTTTCCCCTTTTTAGCCCACAAAACTGCACAATAGAGCGCTTGCGCCGGAGGCGTATTGCGCTATAATGTGCTTATGTAACCTCTGATTAATCTAATTAATCCGATTGATCAGATCATTCAAACGATCAGGAAGCAGGCGCTCAGCGTTGGCTCTTAACTCGGATATTCTACGTTACATCATCGAGCATCAGGCACAGCCCGGCGACCGTCTACCGACGATTAACGAGATGAGTCAAGAACTGGGCGTGAGCGTCAGCAAGCTCCGCGAAGATCTGGAAGTCGCCCGCACGCTGGGGCTGGTCCAGGTCAAGCCGCGCACCGGAACCCAGGTGCAGGAGTTTTCCTTCGGCCCGGCGGCCACGCTGAGCGTGCTCTACGCCGTCGCCCTCGACCGCAGCTATTTCCAGGATTTCACCCTGCTCCGCAAAAGTATCGAACTCGGGTTCTGGCACGAAGCGGTGCGCCAGCTCACCCCCGACGACATTACGGCGCTGCGCGCGCTCGTCGCGCGGGCGTGCGACAAGCTCAACCTGCACCCGGCAGTCGTGCCCTTCGAAGAACACCGCAGCTTTCACCTGATGTTTTTCAAACACCTGGAAAATCCATTTGTCCAGGGACTGCTGGAAGCCTATTGGGCGGTTTACAAGGCGTTTGGCGTTTCGCTTTACGCGGAGTTGGCCTATCACCGGCAGGTCTGGGACTATCACCAACGTATGGTGGACTGCGTGGCGCGCGGCGATTTTGAAGCGGGCCGGCGCGCATTGGAAGAACACATGGGACTACTGCGCTATACACCCGACAAGGAGCGAATGCCGATCCCTGACACGCCGTCAATGGGTCACCGACTTTTCGAGTAACAACCAAGCCCGCGCGGGGATGCACCGCGCGGTTTTTGCACCGGGCAGAGGCAGACGTCATAGACTTAGGAGCAAAGATTGATGGGCAACGTTCAAAGCTCTCCTCTGGAATCGGTAATGGCCGAGCGAGAGCCGGTCATCAACGATTTCCAAATCATGATCGCCACGGTCAACGGCTCCGGCAGCCAGACGGCCAATACGGTCATCCTGCGGTCCCTGTTCCGAATGGGGATTCCGGTCAACGGGAAGAACATCTTCCCTTCTAACATTCAGGGCCTTCCGACATGGTTCACCATCCGCCTGAGTAAAAATGGCTACATCGCGCGGCTGGAGGACTATCACATCCTGGTCGCCATGAACGAGCAGACCATCGCGGACGATCTGGCGAACCTATCCAGCGGCGGGGTGTGCCTCTATCCTGAAGAATGGGCCATCAACCGCAGCCGCGACGACGTGATCTACTACCCGCTGCCGGTCAAGGCGCTGGTAGACGCATCGGAAGCACCGGTCACCCTGAAATCATATGTCGCCAACATGGTTTACGTGGGCGCGCTGGCGACGCTGCTGAACATCAGCCTTGACGAGATCGAGTTCTCGCTGAACTTCCACTTCGGCGGCAAAGCCAAGCCCGTGAATCTGAACATGTCCATCGTGCGCACCGCGTACGAGTGGACGCAGGATCACCTCGCCAAAGCGGATCCGTACCTCGTGGAGCCGATGGACCGCACCGAAGGCATGCTGCTGCTCGACGGCAATTCCGCCGCGGCGATGGGCGCGGTCTTCGGCGGCGTGTCGGTCGTTGCGTGGTACCCGATCACGCCCTCGACCAGTCTGGTCGATTCCACCCGCGAATACCTCCAGCATCTACGCACGGACAAAGAAACCGGCAAAGCGACCTATGCCGTCATCCAGGCCGAGGACGAAATCGGCGCAATCGGCATGGTGATCGGCGCAGGCTGGGCAGGCGCGCGCGCCATGACCGCAACCTCCGGCCCCGGCATCTCGCTGATGACCGAGTTCACGGGACTGGCCTACTACGCGGAAGTACCCGCCGTCATCTTCAACGTGCAGCGTATGGGGCCGAGCACCGGCCTGCCGACGCGCACCTCGCAGGGCGACATCATTTCGACCTATTTCCTGGGCCACGGCGACACGAAGCACGTCATGCTGCTGGCAGGCAGCCTGGAGGAAGCCTTCGAGTTCGGCTGGCGAGCCTTCGATCTGGCGGAGCGGCTGCAAACGCCCGTCTTCGTCATGCTCGACCTGGACCTGGGCATGAACCTGTGGATGGGCAAGGTCTTTGAATATCCCGATGAGCCAATGGATCGCGGCAAAGTGGTGACGGCGGAAGACATCGAGCGCGCCGGGAAATTCGCCCGCTACGAAGACGTGGACGGCGATGGCATCGGCTACCGCTCGCTGCCGGGCACGGATCACCCGCTGAGCGCATGGTTTGCACGCGGAACCGGCCACAACGAAAAAGCCGTCTACAGCGAGCGCCCGGAAGACTGGCTCGCCAATATGCATCGCCTGAACGTCAAGTTCGACACGGCGCGCGAACTGGTTCCGCAGCCTGAAGTAAACCTCGCAAACGGCGCGAAGATCGGGATCATCGCCTACGGGACCAGCGACGCGTGCGTCATCGAAGGACGCGATCGCCTCAAGGAACAGGGCGTCGAAACGAGCTATCTGCGGCTGCGCGCGCTGCCGCTCAATGACGTAACGCGCGACTTCATCGCCGCGCACGACCGGATCTACGTCGTCGAAGCCAACGGGGATGGCCAGATGGCAAAGATCCTGCACATGGAATATCCCGAACTGGCCGGGCGCGTTCACTCCCTCGCCTATTCGGACGGGCTTCCTTTGACCGCACGTTGGCTGACGACATCGCTGCTAGAACAGGAGCGCTAGGTAATCATGGGTGCCACACGCGTAAATCTTATCGGCCTGGAACGAAACGACTACAAGGGCCGCCCCTCGACGCTCTGCCAGGGCTGCGGTCACAACTCCATCTCCAACCAGATCATTGCGGTCTGTTACGAGCTATCCATCAACCCGCACGAAGTCATCAAGCTGAGCGGCATCGGCTGCTCCAGTAAGTCCCCGGCCTATTTCCTGGGACGTTCGCATGGCTTCAACGCGCTGCACGGGCGTATGCCCGCCATCGCCACCGGCGCGACGACCGCCAACCGCGATCTGATCGCAGTCGGCGTGAGCGGCGACGGCGACACGGGCAGCATCGGCCTGGGCCAGTTCAAGCACATGGTTCGCCGCAACGTGCCGATCGTCTACATCGTGGAAAACAACGGCGTGTACGGCCTGACCAAAGGCCAGTTCTCGGCCACGGCGGACATCGGGCAGGAACTGAAATACGCGGGCATCAACGATCTGCCACCCATCGACGTGTGCATCGAGGCGCTGGCCGCCGACGCGACGTTCGTGGCGCGCTCGTTCGCGGGCGATTCGAAGCAGGTGCGCGAGCTGCTCAAGGCGGCATTGAGCCACCGGGGCACTGCCGTGCTGGATATCATCAGCCCGTGCGTCACGTTCAACAACCACGAAAGCTCGACCAAGAGCTACCCGTACGGCAAGGTACACGAGGAACCGCTGCAAGACATCACCTTCGTGCCGGAACTGGAACCGATTCAGATCGATGCGATGAATCCCGGCGAACAGATGGCCGTGGAACTGCATGACGGCTCGCACCTGATGTTGAAGCAGCTCGATCCTGACAAGCACGACCCGACCAACAAGCTGGCCGCGTTCCGCCTGTTGGAAGAAGCGCGCCAGGAACAGCAGTTCATCACCGGGCTGATCTACCTGGACGAAAACCGGGCGACGCTGGCCGAAGCCAGCCACCTCGTCGATACGCCGCTGGCCCACCTGAGCAACAGCCAACTACGCCCGCCGCGCGAAGCGCTGGACGATTTGATGTCGCAGCTGGTGTGCTGCCAGTAACCGGCACGCGCGAACCCTGAACGCAGCAGCGGCGATCCGGAACATCCGGATCGCCGCTGTTTTTTTGCGTCGGGTGTGCAATACGCGTGCTTACGCCGGTTCGTCGCCGAGATAGAGGCGGCGGCGGTGCACCAACGTCTGATCGAGCGCGATGCCCAGCGCGTCCAGAAGCTCGTCGGCGCGCCCGGTGCCGCGCTCGCCTGTCACCAACCGTGCCAGCAAAGCGCCGTCTTCTATCAGGCGCAGGTCGAGGATCAAGGGGCGAAGATCGTAGACCTTCTCATTCTTGCTGCCGCGCACGCGCTCAAGTTTTTCAGCCGTCAGCAGCGCCGCCGCTCGCTCGCGCAGAACGTCCGGCGTCAGCGCGGGATCGCGTGGAGTGATGACGTAATCGGCGCTGGTCACCAGCGTGGGCAGCGCGTCGTCCTTGATCGCCACGTCCTCGATGCGGCGCGTGCGCAGCCCTGCCGGGCTGGCATCGTTCAGCCGCTCGATCCATGTCTCCTCGAATCCCTCGTGGAGATGCTCGGTCAGCCAGATATCCACGCGCTCGTCTTCGCTGGTCACGCCAACGGGCAGCGCCGCTGCGAACTGCATACGCGGGCGCGGATTGAAGCCCTGCGTGTATTCGAGCGGGATCTGCGCGCGGCGCAGGACGCGTTCCCAGGCTTTCGCAAGGTCCAGGTGACCGATGAAGCGGTACGGGCCTTCTTTGGTGAAGGCCACACGAATGCGTTGTTGGGTGAGTGGTTGGTTCATGCGGCGCATTATACCAGCGCGGGCGACGGCAGACTACCCTGATGCGCAAAACGCGGCATAAGCGCACCGCTGCTTGCTAACGCTTCCGGCCCGGCTACAATAGTGCACGGAGGATACGCCCATGAGCGACGAACGTGAGTGGCCGCCAGAAGACGAAGAACCTTCTGAATCCGGCGAGCTGGAAGCCGGTGACGATGAAGTATTTGAACCCGAAGACGCGCTCGAAGAAACGTACGAGGACCGCGTCGCCGCGCCGGAAGACGTGCTAGACGCACCACCCGATGACTGGGCGGACGAAACAGACGAAGTCGACAGCGCGATCGACGATGTCGAAATCTCCAGCGCGATCCCGTATATGCCTGAGGATTCCGAGGATGCCGAGTCCGGCGCGGAAAGCACCGCCGCGGGCGAGCCGTCGGAGCTGGGCGAAGGTGAGCGTCTGCGCCAGCCGCGCGCGCAAAGCTTCCGCCGCCGCCTGGCGAACCAGATCAGCATGCTGCCGCTCGCGCTGTATCTCCTGGCGATGGGCGGGTACCTGATCGCGGACAAGCAAAACGTCAACGGCCTGCCGGATCTCGACGCTCCGGCGCTGATTGGCGGGCTGGTGCTGGCAGTAGCCGCCAGCATGATGCTGCACAGTCTTGTATTCGGACGCCGCGAGCGGGGACTGCTGTTCGTCGGGCTGACCGTATGGGTCACGGCGAGCGCAGTAGGCTTGCTGGTGGCGAGCATGGAAGAGACGCCCGAACCGGGCGAATGGTGGCCGATCCTGCTCATTGCGCTCGGCGTTTCGCTGCTGCTCACGTATCTCATCGAGCGCGTTCACGATGGGCGGCTGGTGCTGCTGAGCCTGTTTATGTTCGTGGCAAGCGGGGTCGCGTTCTGGACCACGCTCGGCAACACGGACCTCGACCGGCTGGACAACGCCGCCGATTACTGGCCGTTGTTGCTGGCGGTGCTGGGTATCGGGCTGCTGCCGCTGGCGTTCCGCCGCCGCACCGGGTAGGCAGGCGCGCCATGCCAGCGCTGACCATCGCCATCGATGCCAGCCGGACCACAACCGCGCGGCGAACTGGCACGGAAAACTACGCGCTGCAACTGATCCGCGCGCTGATCGCGCTGGACTCGCCGCATCACTTTCACCTCTATTTCCGCGACCAGCCGCCGGACGATCTGTTCCCGGCACAGCCTAACGTCACGCTGCACGTCATCCCCTGGCCGCGCGCCTGGACGCATACGCGCTTCGCGGCGGCGCTGTGGCGCGCCCGCCCCGACGTGACGTTTGTGCCCGCACATACGCTGCCGCTGGTTTTTCCCGGTCGCGGCGTGGTCACTGTGCACGATCTCGGCTATCTCTATTTCCCTTCGGCGCACCCACCCCGCGCGCGGCGCTATTTGGAATGGACTACGCGCTTCAGCGCGCGGCGGGCCGCCCGCGTGCTGGTCGATTCGCTGGCGACGGCGCGTGATCTGGCCGCGCACTACGACATTCCCGACCACCGGATCACGCTCGTATATCCCGGCCTGGACGATACCCTGGCCCGCGTGACCGATCCGGCGACGCTAGCCGGCATGCGGGCGCGGTACGGCCTGCCGGAGCGTTATTTGCTGTTCCTGGGCACGCTGCAGCCCCGCAAGAACATCGCGCGGATCGTGCAGGCGTATGCGCAGTGGCGCACGCAGTCCGGCGTGACCGACATTGCGCTGGTGCTGGGTGGATCGCCGGGCTGGCTGTACGATCCGGCCTGGACGCAGGGTGTCGATGGTGTGATCGAGACGGGCTACGTGCGCGATGAAGACGTCGCAGCGCTGTACAGCGGCGCGCTGGCGCTGGTGTTCCCCACCCTGTACGAAGGCTTCGGTTTCCCCGTGCTGGAAGCCATGCGGTGCGGCGTGCCGGTCATCGCCAGCAACACGTCATCTCTGCCGGAAGTCGCGGGGAACGCCGCGCTGCTGGTCAACCCGCGCGGCACGGACGCCATTCAGGCCGCGATCGCGCAAATTGTGACTGACAGCACGCTGCGCCACACCCTTGTCGCGCGCGGAGTCAAGCAGGCGCAGCGCTTCACATGGCAGAACGCCGCCGCAGCCGCCCTGCACGCCCTCGAACAAGCTGCAGGAACTTCCCCTTAACGCGCTCTGATGCGATGTTGCGGGATAGTAACCCAGTTTTTATAATCCCAGAGAATCACTGTTCCGGCTTACTAAGAGACTGGGAAACCATAATGCGAAGACACCTTACGCCCCTTCTGGTTGCCGTGACGGCATTGGCGCTGCTTCTGGGCATGATTGTTTTTCCGTCGAGCCCAGCACGCGTTGCCGAGGCAAACCCGGGGACCAACTGGAATGCTTCTTATTACAACAACACCGATCTGACGGGTACTCCGGTGTTGACCCGCGTGGACGGCCAGATCGACTTCAACTGGGGGACTGGCTCGCCCGACCCCGCCGTGCCCGCCGACAATTTCAGCGTGCGCTGGACGCAGACGGTCAACTTCCCGGCGTCCGGCCAGTGGACGTTCCGCGTCGGCGCGGATGACGGCATCCGCATGTGGATCGACGTGACGCAGATCATCAACGAATGGCACGGCGCACCGAACGGGTACACCACGTACACCGTCACGCTGGACGCGCTGACCGCCGGTCCGCACGAGCTGAAGGTAGAATATTACGAAGCCACCGGAAACGCGGGCGTTCAGGCCCAGTGGTACCAGGGCACGTCAGGCGCGCCCGCCGCCGCTGCTCCGGCCTCTGCGACGTCCTCCACGACCGGCGCGAACAGCGCCGCCAGTTGGAGCGCGCAGTACTTCAATAACACCGATCTCTCCGGCAACCCGGCTCTGAGCCGCACGGACGGCAAGATTGACTTCAACTGGGCGACCGGCTCCCCCGACGGCGCGATCCAGGCCGACAACTTCAGCGCGCGCTGGACCGCGACGGTCAACTTCCCCACGACCGGCGTCTGGACCTTCCGTGTCGGCGCGGATGATGGCATCCGCATGTGGGTCGATGTCACGGAAATCATCAACGAGTGGCACGGCGCAGCGAACGGCTTTGCCACCTATACCACCACGCTGAACCAGCTTACCGCCGGGGATCACGTGCTGCGCGTGGAATATTACGAATCGTCCGGGCCTGCGGGCGCGCTGGTAGAATGGTACGCGGGCACCGGGTCGGGCGATACGAGCAGCGCCGCTGCGGCCCCTGCCGCGCCGACCGCTGTCCCGATCAAGCCGATCTGGGCTGCCGCGACGGGCTACGGCGTCAACGTGCGCACCGGCCCCTCGACTGGCTACCCGGTCGTTACGCAGATCAACTATCCCGACAACTACAAGGTTGTGGGCGCGCTGGGCACGATGCGCTGGATTCTGATCGAGCTGGACAACGGCACGACTGCCTGGGTCAGCAACGACTGGGTGTACCTTTACAGCGACGAGCCGGACTTCGTGACCAAGATCCCGAAGGTCGAGCCGGAAGCGGCGGCGTCGGTCGTCACCGCGCCGGAACCGGTCCAGGTGACGGTCCGTGGGCGCGCCGTGAACGCGCTCCCCGTGCGTGACGCCGCCAGCAACCGGGGCAAGGTCATCGCCAACGTGCCGCAGAACTCGATCATGAACATCGAGGCAATCAGCCGCAACGGTGGCTGGTATCTCATGAACTGGGAAGGCCTTCGCGGCTGGGTCTATTCGCCCAACGTGTCGTTCGTTGAGGGCTGGATCACCGACCTCGTGGTCAGCAACGAGATCATGCCTGCGCCGCCCGCCGGTCAAATCTTCGTGCCGCTGACCGAAAGCGGCGAGCCGATCACGGTGCGCGGTCGCGCCTACAGCAACATCGTCCTGCGTGACGCGGCCAGCGTGCGCGGCCAGGACATCGGCAGCGTCGCCGGGAACACCGAGTTCGTGATCGAAGGGCGCAACACCAACGGCGCGTGGTACCTGATCAACATCGACGGGCAGACCGGTTGGGTCAGCTCACCGTACGTCCAGATCATCGAAGGCCGCTACGAGGATCTCCAGATCCGCTAGCGCAGCGCCTCCGAACACGGGTAAAATCAAGCGCCCCACCGCCCTATTGCGTGGGGCGCTGTTTTTCGTCCCTTGCATGCTCAGGAGCCAACCGTTACATGGCGATTGACTACGAAATTCACTATGACTGCGAGCCAAAGCGCGCGCTCACGCTCGAAGGCCTGATGGGCCGGTTGAAGGGCCGCGACCGCGCCGCCGCGATCATCAAGCTCTACCGTGACAGCGGCGATCAGCGCGCGCCGAAAGATATGGGCTTCGAGATGGTACGCCGCACGCCCGACGGCGAAGAAGAAGTAGAAATCGTCATCGTGCAGAATCTGCTGGATGCCGCCGAAGAACTAATCCCGTACCAGCCCTACTGCGTCGGCTGCCCGGCTAACCGGATCGGCGTGCCATTCGGCTGCGTCGGCACGATCAACTATCCGATCTCGTACGAGGCGGAACGCTGGATGATCGCGCAACTGCCCGACAACGAGCATCCCCTGCCCTACATGCTGCTCCAGCGCGCGCTGATCGACATGAATTACACGGGCGAGCACGCCGCCACGCTGCGCAAAGACCCCGGCGTGTTCTTTGAAAGCGATACCCCGCCCGACCGCGAATTTGGCGGTGTGACCATCACCGGGGACCAGATCTTCGAGATGCTGTTCCTTTCCGGCCCGATCTACCCCGCGCACGGCTCGCTGCTGCTCCAGTTCTTCGGCGCGATCTCGCCGGACCTGGAAGCGGACGTGATCATGCAGCTCGCTGCGCCGCCGTCGCAGGCATGGCTGGACGAAAACGTTCCCTTCCAGCATACGCACCAGTCCGCCGACGATGGCAGCATTACCGCATTCAAGGAATTTCTGTACGCCGTTTACCTGGCATTCCGGCTGGGTGTACCCGTTTTGCTGGATATCTGACCTGCCGAAGCGGGTGCTAACACACGGTCTACGATCCGCGTGACACACTCCTACATCACGAGCAATCACGCGGCAGTTTCGGGGCGCACAGGCGCAGATCCGGGTGGGATTACGGGACACAGCGAGGTATACTTAACAGGGTTGCCGAGCGAACCAGATCGCGTTTTTATTCATGCGAATCGAACATCTTTCTCTTCAAAATTTCCGCAATTATGCGCGCCTGGAAGTCACGCTGCCTCCCGGGCCGATTTTGCTGCACGGCGCCAACGCGCAGGGCAAAACCAGCCTGCTCGAAGCCATCTACTATCTCGCCACGTCGCGGTCGCCCTATACCAGCTCCGACCGGCAGTTGATCAACTGGTACGCGGAGCGGGACATTCTGCCGTTCGCGCGGATCGCCGCCGAGATCACCAGCGCGCGCGAATCGCTCAACCGCGTCGAAGTCGTCATCTCGCTCGACCAGAACGGCGGCACTGACAGCGACCGCTTCCGCAAACAGGTCAAAATCAACGGCGTGCCGCGCCGCGTCATGGACCTGATCGGGCAGATCAACGTGGTGATGTTCCTGCCGCAAGATCTGTCGCTGGTCGAGGGCGCGCCCGCCGAGCGGCGGCGCTATATGAACATCACGCTGTGCCAGACGGACGGCGAATACTGCCGCGCGCTGGCGATGTTCGACAAGGTGCTCACCCAGCGAAACGCGCTGCTCAAGCGCATTTCCGACCGCGAAGCCAGCCCCGGCGAGCTTGGATACTGGAACGACCAGATCGCGGAATCGGGCGCGACGCTCGTCGCCGGACGGCAGCAGCTTCTGCGCCAGTTGGAAGTCAAGGCGCGGCGGATTCACGACGAGCTTTCCGGCGGCGACGAAGACCTGGAACTCAAATATCTGCCGGGATTCAGCCCCACAGCGGAAAACAACGGGCAGTTGTCGTTCGAGGTGCTCGGCCTGGACCTGCACCGCCAGATGTCGCCGGGCGACATCGCGGAACAATTCCTGGCACGGTTGGCCGAGATCCAGGGTGAGGAGATCGCGCGCGGCATGACGCTCATCGGGCCGCAGCGCGACGAGCTGCGCCTGATGGTCAACGGGCACGACCTGGGCCTGTACGGCTCGCGCGGGCAAGCCCGCACGGGCGTAATGTCGCTCAAGTTGGCGGAACTGGAATGGATGCGCGATACCATCGGGGAATGGCCGGTGCTGCTGCTGGATGAAGTCGCTGCTGAACTCGATTCACGGCGGCGGGCCTATCTGCTCGACCGCGTCAGCGAGGCGTCGCAGGTGCTGCTGACCACTACCGAGCCGGATATTTTCCCCAGCGCGTTCCTCAACACCGCCACCCGCTGGGAGATCAGCCAGGGGCAGATTATCTCTGCGACGGACCCGATCGGGTAGACGCCTACAAGGGGCGTTTGGTGGGCATCCCGGCGCGGCGTGGATAGTTCGGCGGGGTAGCCGCGACCTTTTTCACCAGCACGAGATGGTGCGTTTCGGGAACCTGGGGCAGCTCAATGGGAATAATCTTTTCCAGGTGGCCACCCAGAATGCGCAGCGCCGTCTCCGACTGGCGCACCTCGGCGTGCGCAGTCTCGCCCTTCAGCGCCACACACATCCCACCGACCCGGCAGAACGGCAGCAGGTATTCCATGAGCACCGGCATCTGGGCCACGGCGCGCGCCAGCACCAGATCGAACCGCTCGCGCTCCTCAGGAAGCTGTCCGGCCTCCTCCGCCCGTGCATTCAGCACACGAACATTGTTCAGTTTGAGCCGTTTCGAGATATGCTCTAGGAAAGCGGTCTTCTTGGCAGTCGCTTCGAGCAGCGTCAGCTCGATGGAGGGGCAGATCAGCCGCAGCGGCAAGCCGGGGAACCCCGCGCCCGTTCCGACATCGATCACACGCAGACCCGGTGTGAGCGAGACCGCCCGCAACACCGAGAGCGAATCGAGGAAATGGCGCATCTCGACCGCTTCGGGCGCGGTAATGGCCGTCAGGTTCACATTCTCGTTCCAGGCCAGCAGATCGTCGGCATAAATGCTGAAGGCGCGCTGAAGATCGGGGCCAAGCTCAAGGCCAAGTAGCTCGCGGCTGCTTCGCACCAGTTGGTCAACGTTCATTCTACCCGTCGCTTTACCAGCCACTCCCGGTGCGAACAGGACGCCGCGCATGGTGGCGACCCATGCGCTGTGGCGGATCAACCGGAAACCCAAAAAAGTCTTTCGAGCAGCAATTATAACAGGAAACCGCGCCGGGCAAGAACGCCCGCCAGGAAGGATGTTCCCATGCGATATCGAGGCACGATTATACGTACCGATCACAACCGCGACGGCGTGACGCTGATCATCAGCACGCCGATTGGGATGCGCGGTGTCGAGCTTGACCCGAACCTGTGGACGGAGATCATCGCGGACTTCGAGCTTGCCAACGACGCGGATCTGGCCGGGTGGCGTGTCGAATACGATCCAGCGGACGGCGATCTTGAGCTGATCGGGGAAGAATCAGGCGACGAAGCAGATACCGTCGCGCCGTGAAGCGGATCTCCACAGGCCGAGCGTGGGCAAACCGTGGGCCGGCAAACCGTCCAAAGGGTGCGCAGGCGGCGTACAATGAGTCTGCGTATCGTGCCCGGCAGTGGAGTGATGGATCGAGATGAAACGCGTTTGGCATGCCTGGAAATCGCGGCGGCGCTGGCAAAAGATCGCTATCGTGCTGTCTGTGCTGGTGCTCGTCACGGGCGGATCGCTGTACGCGTGGTTGCTGGTGGGCCTGCCGCCGGTAGACAGCCTCGAAGATGGGCTGGCGCTGCCCAGCACGCGGATTTATGACCGCCAGGGGCGGCTGTTGTACCAGATTGCCGATCCGCATACCGGCGTCAATGAGGTCATTCCGCTGGACCAGATGTCCGGCTGCGTCGTGCAAGCGACGCTGGCGACCGAAGACGTGAATTTCTACCACCACCCCGGCGTGGATATCGAAGGCGTCGCGCGCGCCTTGTGGATCAATCTGAAGGGTGGCGAAGTCGTCGCGGGCGGCAGCACGATCACCCAGCAAGTCGCGCGCAATCTGCTGCTCGATCCCGAACAGCGCGCCGAACGCTCGCTGCGGCGCAAGCTGCGCGAGGGTATCCTGGCGCTGGAACTGACACAGCACTATTCGCGCGACGAAATTCTGGCGCTGTACCTCAACCAGACGTATTACGGCAATCTCGCGTACGGCATCGAAGCGGCATCGCGCGCGTACTTTGGCAAGAGCGCCGGGGAACTGTCGCTGGCGGAGTGCGCGCTTCTGGCCGGGCTACCGCAGGCCCCGTCGCAGTACGATCCGCTCAGCAATCCTGAAGCAGCAAAAGATCGCCAGCGCGTCGTGCTCGACCTGATGGTGCGGCACGGCGAAATCACGCAGGATCAGGCCGATCAGGCCTACGACGAGGAACTGCAATTCGCCTCGACGCCCTTCCCCATCGAAGCGCCGCACTTCGTGACGGCGGTCTGGACGCAGTTGGAGCGTAATTACCCCGAGCAGATCTACGAGGGCGGCCTGACCGTTACCACGACGCTCGATCTCGACTGGCAGCATGCCGCCGAAGACGCCGCCCAGCGCCACCTTGAGCGGCTGAATAACCCGGCCAGCGGGCCGTCGCACAACGCCCGGAACGCCGCGTTGGTATCGATAGATCCCGAAACCGGGCAGGTGCTGGCGATGCTGGGCAGCCCGGATTACTTCAACGAGCGCATCGACGGCGCCGTAAACGCCGCGCTCGCGCCCCGCCAGCCGGGATCGGCGCTCAAGCCGTTCACCTATGCTGCTGCGTTCGATCCGTCGCAGCCCGATCCGTGGACCCCCGCAACGATGGTGCTGGATATCGGGACGCCGTTCGTCACGCGGCGGCTCGAAAGTTATACGCCGTCCAATTACGGCATGGTCGAGCATGGCCCGGTGCTGGTGCGCGAGGCGCTAGCCTCGTCGTATAACATCCCGGCGGTGATCGCGCTGGATCACATCGGGCTGGACGCGCTGGTCAGCCTCACGACGCGGTTGGGCATCACGACGCTGACCGATACCAGCCGGTTCGACCTGTCGCTGACGCTGGGCGGCGGTGAGGTGCGCCTGCTGGAGCTGACCGCTGCGTATGCGGCGTTGGCGAACGGTGGCTATCGCGTGAATCCGGTCATGATCCTTGAAGTGCGCGACCGCGACGGCAATGTGCTGTATGAATGGAAGCCGACCGACCAGCCCTCCCAGGTGATCGATCCGCGCGTGACGTTCCTCATCACGGACATTCTCAGCGACAACACGGCGCGCATCCCGTCGTTTGGCGCGGGCAGCGTGCTCAACATCGGGCGGCCCGCCGCGGCAAAAACCGGCACGACCACCGACTTCCGCGATAACTGGACGGTCGGATACACGCCCGATCTGGTGACGGGGGTCTGGGTCGGTAACGCCGATAATACGCCGATGGTAGACGTCAGCGGCATCAGCGGCGCAGGCCCGATCTGGAACGAATTCATGCGGCGTGTGCTGCAGGGCACGACGGAAACAGAATTCACCGTGCCGGAAGGCGTCGTACAGGCGGAGGTATGCGCAACGTCCGGTCTGCTGCCTACCGATGCCTGCCCTCAAACGCGGTGGGACTGGTTCATCGAAGGGACCGAACCCACCGAGCCGGATAATCTGTACCAGACGTTCACGCTCGATACGCGCACAGGGCTGCTGGCGGACGACACCACCCCGCCGGAAGACTGCGAAGACCGTGTTTATCTGGTGCTGCCGCCGGAAGCGCGCGACTGGGCGCTTCGCCAGGGTATTCCGCAGCCGCCGGTTGGCGCGCAGATCGTCGGCGGCGAACAGGTCCCGGTGCGGCTGCTGTCGCCCGATCCGTATACGGTGTTCCGCCTGTCACCCCAGCTTCCCGACGACGAACAGCGCATCCGGCTCACCATCGCCGTGCCGACCAATGCGCAGTCGGTTACCTACGTCATGGATGGCACGCCGTTGGTCACCACGACCGCCTCGCCCTTCGACACATGGTGGACGCTTCAGCCCGGCGAACACGATCTCACGGCTGAGGTCACACTGCGAGACGGTTCGACCCTGACGACCGAAAATATACACTTCCGGGTTGGGGCCTGGGTTCCGCCTGACGAGCGCCCAACATCGGGTCTGGCGGAATAAGTCATTTCATCACATTACATTCTGCATTCCAATTTTGACACAAGAACGACTATACTAAAATGGATTCGCTAACGCGCGGCGGATCAAAATTCCTCAAAAATGGCCCTTGTGGGGAGGGACCACTGATGTCTCATCGCTCTACGGACAAACCCGATCAAAATTCGTGGGAGCCAATTAGTATGGGCGATCTTGGCTTGCCGTCCGACTACGATCCAAGATTCATACCTTCGTCTTCCCGTCTTCAGAAAGCATCGGAAAAAGGCCTGGAGACGTGGACTTCGTTCATCATGACGAACAAAGATTCGCCGCAAATCATCGCCGACAAAATCGACGAGATTGTGAAGGTCATCGACAGCGCACTTGAGGTCGATGGGCCGCACGTCCCTAAAGCGCTGAAGCTCGGTCTGGAACTGGAAATGCGCTATTGGGTCTACGACAACCGGCTCCAAGATTGGCTTAACTTTATGGTCCACATGTTGAAGAAAGCCATCGAGCTTAGGGATGCGGCTCTGATCAGCGAGGTCTATCGCGCCTGGAGCCTCTATCTCTACACCAACAGGGAAGAAGCGAGAGCGAAAAAGGCCATCGAAAGCGCCCTCGAATACGCTAACGACACCAAGCAGGAGCCGCTAAAACTACTTGCACGCGCCGAACGCTTCAACCTCCGCATCCGCGATCTCTCGCTGAGCGATGCCCAGGCAGAAGCGAATACACTGATCACAGAAGCGGATCGCCTCCAGTTTCCATACGTTAAGGGACGAGCATACCTTACGCTGGCGCTGAGTTACCAGATGTCCGCCCTGCCCGCCGAGGCATTCAGCACCGCACAGCAGGCGCTGATGTGTTTCATATCGCCTGAGATCGTCGGAATGCAGGCCTATGCCGTGTCCCTGATGCTGGGTAACATCCAGATCAACAACGGGCATTCGCTGACCTATCGCATGAAACTGCTCGACTATCTGACTTCCCTCACCCAGCGCAGCGTGAATCCGCACTTCCGCGCTGCCGTTGCGCACCTCCAGGCTAACGAAGCCTATTACCAGGGAAGCCCGATCGATGCACGGCGGCACGCGCTCACCGCGTGGTTTAACTATCGCAACGTCAACCGCGACACTATCAGCAGCCGCGATATCCAACACGTTCTCGGCCTGATCGAAAACAAGCTGAACCGTCCGGCAATGGCAGAGCGCCATCTCAACGCCGCACGCGCCTATTTTCAGGCTACACATGAGACCCTACGCGAGATCAGCGCGCTGCATGCGCTGGCATGGGTACCCTATATGCACGGGGACCCGATACGCGCGCTCGGCCTGATGGACGATGCGCTTATGCTCATCGACCAGCTGAAGGAAACCAAAACGCAAGAGGCGGTGCGTACACTGCTGCAAGCAGATCGGGCGAAAATCGAGCAGGCGGCACAAGACGCCGCGTCCTAGAATCACCCGGCGAGGAGCGCACTCAGGTCGCTCCTCGCCGCAGGTTTCAGCACTGCGTCAAACGCAGCCCTTTAGCGACCTAGCCGCCGCCGCAGCTCCCCATGCCGGGAGGAGGGCACACCGGGTCGGCCACGTGCGAATTGACGTGCAGGCGGAGCATGGCGACGCCGGTGCTGCCAACCGATGCGTCCGGGGCGGAGGGAGCGACGGCAAATGCAACCGCAGTCACTGCCAGAACGAGAGCGAGAGCCAAGACGACCACATAACGCTTCTTCATTGCCGTGTCCTTATGAATGAAGTGCGCTCACCCTGGGTTAGCTGGACCCGGGCCGCGCATCGAGCGAAATGTGGTGCGCACCACTACGATTAGTGTGCCTGATTGAAGCACTCCGTTCATTAGGTAGGGGACCATTTAGCGGACAAAAAGCGGACAACTCTGCGGATTCAAAGTGTGGGGCAACAAAAAAACCGCGCCGGGTGGCGCGGTTGTCGATCGACTGCGGTCGCGTTAAGAAGAGCTTAGCGGCGCGCGGGCAAAATCTCCAGGCTGGCGCGGGCCGCCCGCAGCGCGTCGCGAGTGAGCACCGTCTCGCGCGTAATATTCACCTTCTGCATGGCATGCCAGCCAAATGTGGTCATATACTCCACCGTCAGCGCGCCCCGGTAGCCATACATGTACAGCGACTGCACCATCTGCGCGAGGTCGATCGTGCCCTCGTTATGCGCGGTTTGGAGTCGCCCACGCGCCGCCTGCCGCGCCTGGACGTGCGCGACATGCTCCAACAGCGGCTTCAGCGCGGCCTGCTCGATGCCCTGGCAGGCGAAATGGGCGTAGTCGAGCGTCAGACTCAGCCCCGGCACGGCCTCCAACAACAGCAGCGACGTCTCCGGCGTGTGCGCAACGGAATCCATATGCGGCTCGAACGACACGCGCAGATCGGTTGCTTCGGCGGCTTGCAGGACGCGCATCAGCGCCACGACAGACCGCGCGAGGCTGTGCTCGGGGCCGTCGGCCTGGATCAAGCCGGGCGACAGGGTGACGCCCGGCGTACCCAGCGCCGTCGCAAATGCGAGGAGCTGCCCGAACAGGGTCAGTTCCGCGCTGCGCTGTGCCGGATCGGGCGCGTTGATGTGCGGCAGCATGATGTAGAAATCGGTCAGGGAAAGATCGAAGCGGTCCAGCATGGTGCGGATCGCGGCGGCTTCCGCCTGGGGCTGTGCGATCACGCGGTTGATATTGAGATGCGGCCCGGTTCCCAGATCGACGTAGCGGAAGCCGAGGCGTGCGATCGTCCCGAGGGCAGCTTCCAGCGGCAAATTGTTATAGGCCCAGGCGTGGCACGCGATCAGCATCCCGTTATCTCCCGGTGAGTGCGCCTTTCCGTGACCCATTATAGGCTGGACCGACGCCTGACACCAGCCAGATCAGGGTGTGATGACGCCCAATTCTACGCCAGATCCCCCCGGCGGCGCAGGGACCGCCATCACGAGCGGCTCCAGCAGCTCATAGTCACAGCCGGATGTCACGACCAGCTCAACCACGTAACGCTGGGCCTGCGACGCGGCGCCGGGCGTGGCGTCGAGCAGGCGAAAAGCGGCGTCACAGCCTGTCGCTGCGCCGACCGTCCCCAGCAGCACCTGCGATCCGAACTCGTACGTTCCGCGCTGCACGAGGCCCGTACACTGCTCGGATTCGTCCACGCGATCGTAAAAAGCGGCCAGATCGTCCGGCGACGTCCAGGTCCAGGTCGTCCCGGCGAGACTCGCCAGAAATTCGTAGCACACGCTGTCCAGCAGCGCCGTGGCGTCCGCATATGATCCGATCTCGCTTTCGAGCGCGGTTGGCTCGCCGGGCGGCAGGGTCGGCGTGACGGCGCTGGCAGCCGCATCCGCCACGCCGGGAGCAGGCGTCGCGGTGATCACTTTTCGCTGGGAGGCAGTGCACGCGGCTAGCAGCCCGGCGGCCACAGCAACCAGGGCCAGCAATCCGTAAGTGCGTACGCGTTCAAAACCGGTGGCGATCAACATGCTGCCGATTGTAGCGCAAAATCGCCCCGAAGCGTGGAGCGTGCCGGACGAAGGCTGGTATTTACAGCGCCAGACGCGTATACTTTTTGACGAGCAGACAGGGCTTCGTGGATTCACGCGCGTCCCAAAGGGAATGGGGACCGGGCGCGCATCGAAGCATTCCGCTGCCACATCAAGCCTTCCACGCCTGAAACGCAGGAATATCACATGAATACCACATCAGCTTATATCGCGGTTGAGGGAGTTATTGGCGTGGGCAAAACCACGCTGGCACGCGCGTTTCAAAAAGAATCGGGCGCGCGCCTGGTGCTTGAAGTATTCGAGGAAAACCCGTTCCTCAGTGATTTTTATGGCGACCGCAGCCGATATGCTTTCCAGACACAAATCTTTTTTCTGCTCAGCCGTTACCACCAACAGCGCCAGCTGGCGGCCCTGCCCCGGCCCATCATCAGCGACTATATTTTCCAGAAAGATCGCCTGTTTGCCGAAGTCAACCTCGCCGGGGACGAGTTTCAAACGTACCTGAGCGTACACGAAGCGCTGGCCGAAAACGTCCCCCAGCCGGATCTGATCGTGTTTCTGACCGCAGACACCGCCACGCTCATGAACCGGATCACGGCGCGCGACCGTCCTTACGAGCGCAACATGGATCCTGACTACATCGACAGCCTGCGCGTCGCGTACGAGCACTTCTTCAGCCGGTTCGACGCCGCGCCGGTGCTGACGATCGATACCAACCAGCTCGATTTTGTGCGCAACCCTGAAGACCGCGAAACCATCTTCGCGCGCATCAGGGGCGCGTTGGGCGAAGGGCCGAGCCAGCCCGCGCTGCCCGGCCTGGAAAGCGGCCCCACTCCTGCGCCAGCCGCCAGCGCACGGCCCGACGAACCCGCCCACCGGCTCAGCGACCTCCAGCGCCTGCACAGCACGGAGCGCGCGCTTTCGTCCGCCGCCGATCCGGCCTTGAGCTTTCTGCTGTTTCAGGAAGAAGTCGGCCACCTTGCTCGCGCCTTCGCGCAGCGTATGGTCGCCACGCAGAGCGGCTCAAGCGACAGCGCCCCGGCGGCCATCCGTGCGGCCCTGGCAAGTGTGCTCGGCCACATCATCCGGCTGGCGAACGACGCAGGAATCGACCTCGAAGAAGCCTATGTCGAGAAGCTGCTGCGCAGCCAGTCGCTTTCCAGGACTGACGCGGAGGGCAACAACGCATGATGATGCCCGAGAACCGCAGCAAGGTCTTCGTCGCCATCGCCGGAAATATCGGCGTGGGCAAATCGACGCTCACGGGCATCCTGGCGGAAGAATTCGGCTGGAAGCCGTTTTACGAAGCCGTCGATGAAAACCCCTATCTGGCCGATTTTTACGCCGACATGCCGCGCTGGAGCTTCCATTCGCAGGTCTTTTTCCTGTCGCGCCGCCTCCAGCATCACCGCCAGCTCGTCGATCATCCCGGCTCGGTCGTGCAGGATCGCAGCGTGTACGAAGATGCCGAAATCTTCGCCTGCAACCTGTACAAACAGGGGCAGCTTTCTGAGCGCGACTACCGCGCCTATCAGGACCTGTACGAAGGCATTCGCGCGTTCCTGCCGCCGCCGGACCTGCTGGTCTATCTGAAGGCAGACGTCGATACGCTGCTGTCGCGCATTCACCTGCGCGGGCGCGACTTCGAGCGCGACATCCTGCCTGATTACTTACAGCGCCTGAACGTGCTCTACGACGACTGGATCGCAAGATGGGACAGTTGTCAGGTGCTGATCATCCCTGCCGACGATATGGACTTCCAACACGATCTCGACGCCCGCGACGCGATCGTTCAGGGCGTGCGCGACTGCCTGCGACCTCCCCTGATCCGCCACCTGCGAACCCACCCCAGGCCCGAAACGCCGGACAGCGCAAGTGATGCGGAAACTATGCTAGAATAGACAGGAGTTGTGGAGGAACGCAGTGATGGGGACGGCACAGGAACCACAGGCCAAGTTGAGCGACACGACGCGACTTTCACTGGTATCCCGGCTGGCACGCGAACTGAACAGCGAGATGCGCCCAGATGATGCGCTGCGGCGTGTTTTGAACACGACTGCCGAGGCGCTGGGCGCGCCGTTCGCCAGCATTGCGTGTCTCAAAAACAACGCAGTTGACTCAGCCTACGCGCTCGGCGGCGACCCCCAGCATACTGCCGGGGTCATGGCACAGGTGGTGAAGTCCGGCCTGGCGGGTTATGTCGCTTATAACCGGTGCACGGTCGCGGTAGACGACATCACGGCCAGCCCGCTGTGGCTGGCGCTGCCGGACGAGCCCCTGTCGCCCCAGACCGGGTCCGCGCTGTGCGCGCCGCTGATTCACGCCGGAAACGTCATCGCCGTGATGACGTTTGCCCACCCCACCCCGGCTTACTTCAACACCGACGCGATCAGTCTGGCGGACACCATCGCGGAAATGGGCGCGACGGCGCTCACCTATACACAGCTTCTCGAAACATCCCGCGTGACAGAAAGCCGTTTTGCGTCCCTGTTCGACGACGCAATCGTGCCGATCATCATCACCGATCTGCAGGGCGCGATCCAGCAGGTGAACCGCCGCGCATATGAGTTTTTGGGCTACACCCGTGATGAGCTGCTGGCGCGCAACATCGCCGCCGTGCACCGCATGGGCACCGGCCCCATTGGCGCGGATCGTTTCGCGCATCTGGAGCGGGGGCTGGAAGTGCGCTTCCAGTCGATCGTGTGGACCAAAGATGGCAGCAGCAAGCCAGTGCAGGTCTACGCGCGCCGCATCAACAGCGGGAAGGACGACGATCGCATCCAGTGGATCGAGCACGACATGTCGTCGCAGATCGCGCTGGAACAGCTCCGCCAGGATCTGAGCCTGATGGTGTATCACGACATGCGCGGCCCGCTGGGGAACGTATACACCAGCCTGGAAGCGATCAAGTCGCTGCTGGGCGAGGACATCGACCCGAGCGTCAAGAGCCTGCTGGAACTGGCCTCACGCGCCGAACGGCAGGTGCGCCGCATGGTCGATGCGCTGCTGGACGTACAGCGGCTTGAGCAGGGCAGCAAGCTCATCAGCCGCGAGAACACGGGCCTGAGCCTGCTCGTCAACCGGGCGATGCTGCAAGTTCAGCCGCAGGCGGGCGACAAAGACATTCGCCTGCGCACGGCATTGGCCGATGACGTGCCGCTGCTGTATATTGATGATGACATGATCGAGCGTGTGATCATCAACCTGCTGGACAACGCCATCAAATACACGCCCGAAGGCGGCACGGTTACGCTGAGCACGGCCAGCGGCGAAAACGAAGTCTACGTGCGCATCAAGGATACCGGCCCCGGTATTCCCGCCGAAGCCCAACCCGTGATCTTCGATAAATTCGCACGCGTCAAACAGCGTAACATGCCCTACGGCGCGGGGCTGGGACTGGCGTTCTGCAAGCTGGCGGTCGAAGCCCACGGCGGGCGCATCTGGGTGCACAGCGAGCCGGGCACCGGCTCGACGTTCACCTTCGCGCTGCCGCTGGAGACATCCGCCGCCCAGGAAACGCCCCTGGCCGATACGAAAGCGCCTTCATGATCGCTTGCGCCGCGATTCCTGAGCCACAGGAAGTAGAGTAAACATGATCCGGGTGCACTTGTTTCGGCAGTCTGCGGCCCGGCTAACCGGGCTGCTGGTCGTGGCGATGATAGCGGCAGGGTGCGGCGCAGAAGCCGAACCGGCGATTATTACCGTCGCGCCCAGCGCCACCAACACACCCGACCAGACTCAAACCGCCGTCGCCCTGGTCGTCACACCAACCGTTACTGCGACCTTCACGGCCTCACCACCGCCTCCCGTCGATCCGGGCGCTGTGCCAACCAGCATCATCGCGCCCACGTTTTCGCCTGCGCCGGTCGTGTACACAGCGACGGTTCCCGCGACCCTGGCCGGGCTGGAAGTCGAATACTTCACGACGGACGTGCAGTCGGTGATGCCCGGCGAAAACGTCACGCTCTACTGGAGCGTGCGCGGCGCGGATCGGGCGCGCATCTTCCGGCTGGACGATACCGGCGAGCGCATCTGGCGCTGGGATGTGGCGGGCGAAGGGCGGCTCACGGTGGGCACGAGCAACGCCGCCGGAGAAGCGGCCAGCTTCCTGATCACCGCCGACGCCAACGGCGCGACGGTCGAACAGCCGCTGCTCATCCCGCTGCGCTGTACGGATGCGTGGTTCTTCACGCCCGCCCCCGAAGGCTGCCCGGTCAACACACCCGAAAGCTCAGCCGAAGCCGAGCAAACCTTCGAGCATGGGCGCATGATCTGGGTGGAAAGCCGGGATCAGATTTACGTGATCTTCGAGGACGGTGCGTCGCCGGGCTGGGCGCAGTATCCCGATAACTTCGAGGATGGCATGCCCGAACGCGACGAGTCACTCGTCCCGCCCTCCGGCCTGAGCCAGCCGATCCGTGGATTCGGATTGGTATGGCGCAGCACGCCGCGCGTACAGGAGCGGCTCGGCTGGGCCGCCTCGCCGGAAGTCTCGTTCGAGGGGATGCTCCAGGCCGATTCAATCGATCCTGGCAGCGCGACCCTCTACCTGCGCGCACGCGATGGTGGTATCCTGGCGCTGGATGCCAGCGCCAATGAGTGGGAACTTCTGCCCGCGCCCGCCGCCGATGAAAGCACCACAACACAATCGTCCTAAGGACCAGATATGTTAGACGAACCTTCTATTTTTGCCGACCGTCTGGTGCCGGAAAGCGCGGCTCCCCCTGATTCGACTGCGGCTGCGCCCAAAGACGAAACCGTGCAGTCGCTCGAAGCAGCGGTGAAAGCCGTCCTGGCCGTCGAGACCATCGATTACACGCCGCCCGCACCCATCGCGGCCAGCTTTACCGGCCACCTGAAAGTGGACAGCGAGGAAGCCTTCGACCAGATCGACGCCCACTTCGCGCCGCTGGATTACCAGCCGATGCTGACCACCAACGAAAAAGGCCAGCACGTCGTGATGGCGATCAAAGGCCGGGTACATCCCAAACCGCGCCCGTGGTGGCCGAACGTCCTGCTGCTGGGCCTGACCATCCTCAGCCTGTTATATGCTGGCGCCGCGCACGAAGCCGGAATGCGTGAAGACAGCTCATTGGCGCTGTGGCGGGGCTGGCCGTACGCGCTGAGTATGGTGCTGATCCTGGGCACGCACGAGCTGGGGCACTATTTCGCCGCGCGTCACCATCACGTCAACGTCACCCTGCCCTACTTCATCCCGGCTCCGCTTGGGTTTGGGACGCTGGGCGCGTTCATCCAACTGCGCGAGCCGATGCGCAACAACAAGATCCTGTTCGACGTGGGCGCAGCGGGACCGCTGGCGGGCTTCATCGTGGCCCTGCCAGTGCTGATCATCGGCCTCGCCACGTCACACATCCAGCCGCTGCCCACCACGGATTACCTGCTGGAAGGCGATTCCGTGCTTTATGCGGGCGCGAAATATGCGATCTTCGGTGAGCTGCTGCCCAACGACCAGCAAGATGTGTTCATCAACCAGCTTGCCAAAGCAGGCTGGACCGGCATGTTCATCACCGGCCTGAACCTGATCCCGCTCGGCCAGTTGGACGGCGGGCATATCGTCCTGACGCTGTTGGGACGCACGGCGCAGCGGCTATACATGCCGCTGATCGGGCTGTTCCTGGTGCTATCGCTGTTCAATTCAGCGTGGCTGCTGTGGACCATGCTGCTGTTTTTCCTGGGGCGCATCTTCGCCGTGCCGATGGACACCGTCACGCCGCTCGATCCACGGCGCAGGCAGCTTGCCTATCTCACCATGGCGATCTTCATCCTGGTCTTCGTGCCAAGTCCCATGCAGCTCGTACAACCGTAAACGAACCGTGACGTTATCATGGCCAAAAAAGAACCCGATCTGACTGGCAAAACACCGCCAGCGCCGCGTAAAACAACGCCTAAAGAAGAAGTCAAGCCGCCCAAGCGCCCGGCGCGCACGCCGAAAGAGGACGTTCCGGCCCAGTGGCCCGCCTCTTCGGGGCGCAAAAAAGCTGAGCCGGCTCCGAAGGCCACCGGCAAATCGGGACGCGGGCGCGTCCAGCCGCCGCCAGAGCCGCCACGGCGCAGGCTGACGCTCAAACACCGCGCCTTGATCGCAATCGTGATATTCACGGTGCTGGCGATTGCGGTGATCGAGCCGTCGATCCCGAGAGCGATCTGGCCGTTCGACCACCCCGCGCCGCAGGCGATCACCGATCCGGATGCGCCGCTGGCCTCGTTTTACGCGCCCTCCGTGCTGCATTGGGCGCCGCAGATCGAGGAATGGGCCAGGGCGTACGAATTGAATCCCAACGTCATTGCCATCGTGATGCAGATCGAGTCGTGCGGCGATCCCGAAGCGATCTCGTTCGCGGGCGCGTTGGGGCTGATGCAAGTGATGCCGCTGCACTTCGAGGATGGCGAAAACATGCTCAATCCCGATACGAACGTGCGACGCGGTATGAACTTCTTCAACCAATGCCTGCGCGACTTTGCGGATTGGGATATCGGGCTGGCGCTGGCGTGTTATAACGGCGGGCCGGGCGTCGTGTACGATCCGATGGAAACGTGGCCTGCCGAAACGCAGCGCTATTACCGCTGGGCGACCGGCCTGTGGGAAGACGCCGTACGCGGCGACGGCGAAAGCGCCACCCTCGACGAGTGGCTGGGATCGGGCGGGCAGAACCTGTGCACGCAGGCTTCCAACCGCCTGTCGAACGATTCATCCAGCTAGGAACGGGGGAGCACACGCGATGATCGAGGCACAGCAGTGTCCCGAATGCGGCGCAGCCTGGACTGACGGCGTGACGTGTGAGGATCACTTTCACCAGATGTTGTTCTGGGAAAATGAGTATCCTGAAAAAACGCTTCCGGTCCATCACCTGCTGGTGCTGTCCTACTATTTGCAGCATCCGAGCCTGTATTCGCCGGACGGACTGGCTCACGGCATGACACTGCTGACGGCGTTTGTCGAACAGGGAGCTGAGCCGGCGGAGATGCGCCGCCGCCAGCGGGACGCGGTCAATTCGGGGAACCGGGCGTGGAACATCACGAGCCGGTCGGGTGCGCGGGGCGCTTATACCTATCCCCCAACCTGGACGATCACCGCCGGAGATATCACAGCACAGGGGGTCGATCCCTACATGGACAACGTGCGGCGCTGGGCGCGCTCGATCCTGGACGCACTCAAAACGTCGGGCAACCTGCCCGCGCAGCCGTCCTGATCAACGCGACTCGTCGCGGTAGACGTTAATCCGCAGCGGGCTGCTGTCAAATGCCCGCGCCAGCAACTCCTCGACCATTGCGCGATCTTCCGCCTCCCCCGGCAGGACCAGCGCCAGATCGTGCAGTCCCTCTTGAATCCACAGCGTCGACAGATTTAGCAGCGCGCGCTCGATGTAGCGCAGCCGCGCCGCGCCGGACGGCGTTTCGCGCGTGATCAGTCCAATGAGCCACGGCGTGCTGTCGCGCCAGATCCACACATCACCGGGGGCGAACAGCCCGCCCCGCCCGCGCTGGCGGTAGTCGCTGACGAACACCGGCCAGCGGTCGGCCAGCGCCGTGTGCAGCGGCGACGCGCCCAATCGCCCGTTCGCGCTCAGTTCAAGGCCGAGTGCCTGCGTATTAGCCGTCCATACGCTGCCGGATTCATAGTTGACCGTCACCGCCTGCATCTCCCTAAACCACCCCCCACAACCATGTTGTGCGGGGACCCCGGAGAACAAAACAAGGGCCGGGAAAGACTGGCTTTCCGGCCCCTGTCGAAACTCAATGAGGTGGCTAAGAAACGGTTAGGCTCCAACCGTCATGTTCAGAGCAATGTTCGGGTCAACCTTGATGCCAGGGCCCATCGTGGAGCTGAGGACCGCGCGGCGAACATAGGTACCCTTGGCCGAGCCGGGACGCGCACGGCGAATGGCGTCCATCACAGCGGCCATATTGTCGCGGAGCTGCGCTTCGGTAAAGCCCACCCGGCCAATCGGCACGTGCACGTTGGCGGTCTTGTCGTTACGGAATTCAACACGACCGGCGCGAGCTTCTTCAATCGCGCGCGGAATGTCTTCGGCGGGAATGAGCGTGCCGGCCTTCGGGTTCGGCATGAGGCCTTTACGGCCCAGCACCTTACCCAGACGACCGATCTTACGCATCATATCGGGAACGGCGAGCGCCACGTCGAAATCGGTCCAGCCTTCGTTGGCGATCCGGGCGATCATTTCGTCGTCGGCCACGTAATCCGCGCCCGCTTCCTGAGCGATGCGCGCGCCTTCGCCCTCAGCGAAGACCAGGACGCGCACCGTCTTGCCCAGGCCGTGCGGCAGAATGACGGTGGTGCGGATCTGCTGGTCGCTGTGGCGCGGGTCGATGCCCAGGCGCAGGTGCAGCTCAACCGTCGCATTGAACTTCACGTACGACGTTTCTTTGACCAGGGTCAGAGCTTCTTCAGGAGTGTAAAGGCGCTGGCGGTCAATCTTCTCAAGCGCCTCCATGTAGTGCTTTCCGTGCTGTGCCATGTTTCATTCTCCTCAGTGGTTATGATGGGCCTGCGCCCTCCCACGTTACCGACAAGCGCAGTACTTACCCGTGCAATCTCAAAACTTAGTCGACCGTGACGCCCATGCTGCGCGCCGTGCCCTCGATCTGGAGCATCGCGCCTTCAATGTCGATCGCGTTGAGGTCCTGCATCTTGACCTCGGCGATCTCGCGCACCTGCTGGCGGGTCAGGTGGCCGACCTTGTTGCGGTTCGGCTCGGAAGACCCACGATCCAGCCCCGCCGCGCGGCGGATCAGGAAAGCGGTCGGCGGGCTCTTCAGGATGAACTTGAACGAACCATCGGAGAAGATCGTGATTTCCGCCGGGACGATCTCACCGATGCGAGTGCTGGTCCGTGCGTTGTATTCCTTGCAGAACGCCATCAGGTTGATGCCGTGCTGCGCCAGCGCGGGGCCAATCGGCGGTGCGGGATTCGCCTTACCCGCATTAATCTGGAGTGTTACGATAGCCTTGACTTTCTTAGCCATGAGTCTCTCAATCCTTCTTATGCATACAGCGGGCGGCCTGGGTTGGCCGCCCGTCGATCCATCACAGTTTCAGGCGAAGGTCTTACGCCTTCTCGACTTGCAGGAAATCCAGCTCGACCGGCGTCTCGCGCCCAAAGAACGACACAAGCACGCGCACTTTCGCCTTTTCCATGTCGATGTCGCCCACCGTACCGATGAAGTCGTTGAACGGGCCATCGACAATGCGCACCTTCTGGCCGGGGCGGAACGTCACCTTGATCTTCGGCGCTTCCGCTTCCATCCGGTGCATAATCTGGTTGACTTCTTCGGGGCGCAGCGGCGTCGGTTCGTTGCCCATGCCCACGAAACCGGTCACGCCGGGCGTGTTACGCACGACGTACCAGGAGTCTTCGTCCATCTTCATCTGGACCAGGATGTAACCGGGGAACACACGGCGCTCAACCGTACGCCGCTTGCCCTCACGGACTTCAATCTCTTCTTCGGTGGGCACGACCACATCAAAGATCTTATCCTGCATGCCCATCGTTTCGATGCGCTGCTCGATCGCGTGGCGGACCTTGTTCTCCTGGCCGGAATAGCAGTGCACGACGTACCATTTACGGTCCGTGTCCTGCTCGTCTTCCGCTTCCCCGACCTGGAGGTCAAAGGTAAGGTCGTCGATGTCGTCCCCACCACGCGCGTGGTTTGCTTCTTGTTCCTGGTCGTCATCCGAATCCAGGTACAAGGGTTCGGGATCGAAGTCTACGCCCTCATCCTTGTAATCATCATCAAACATGATCTCGCCTTTTTCGCCTCATCCAACTGACGGAAAATGGACAGCCACGCAGAAGCTCTCCGTGCGGCTGCCGCCCCTGGCTATACCCGGTCGCGCAAAAATGCGTACGCGCCACCACCGACAACCAGTGCCACGGCAGCAATCACCAGGAACGTCGTTTCCGAGTCGGGGCTGAAGGCTTGGTGGAACCACCAGGCCAGGAATGTATCAAGAAGGCCCAGCACAACTGCAAACGCGATCGTCACGCCCAACACAACGGTTGTCAGGCGAAGCGTCTCATCACGGTCCGGCCAGGTGACCTTCTTGATTTCAGATGCGACCCCACGGAAATAGGCCACAATGTTGCGAACCACCGGAATGCGGCTCACCAGGCTGGGGCGCGGCTGCTTCGTCTGACGGGTGCTGGGAACAGATCGATCCTGGCGCGCGACCGACGACTGCGCCGTGCTCTCGACAGCAGCATCACGGCGGCGACGGCGACGGCTATCGGACAGAACCTCAGCCTCGTCGCGTTCCGTGGTTTCTTCCGGCTGATCCAAGCTGCGAGTACGTGTGCGTGCCACTCTGTGCTCCTCGTAAATAGCTTTCGCTTATATCCAAGACACCGTCGCGAGGACGGTGTCTACACTAACGAGCGAGTCATCTTAAAAGGCAGGGGAGGCAGGAATCGAACCCGCAGCCTACGGTTTTGGAGACCGTCGCTCTGCCAATTGAGCTACTCCCCTAGATCGTGGGGCGTATGTGTTGCCCCAACAACTCACTTATTACTGTACGCTACTTCGTCTCGCGATGCAACGTATGCTTATGGCAGCGCGAGCAATACTTTTCAAGCTCAAGACGCTGCGGATCGTTGCGGCGATTCTTCATCGTGGTGTAATTCCGCTCCTTGCATTCGGTGCAAGCGAGGTGAATCACCGTACGAATATCTTTTTTCTTAGCCATTGCTCACTCGGTCCCGTCTATCCGGGAAAAAGGGCCGGTTTTGCGACCGGCCCTTGACCATCGCTCAACTTATTCCAGGATTTCGGTGATGACACCCGCGCCGACGGTCAGGCCGCCTTCACGG
>NZ_DAISHJ010000058.1:0-25461 GCF_036822615.1 Aggregatilinea sp.
CTTCGACCAGCCGCGCGCCTTCAGAGACGGTCACCATCGCGTAATTGCTGGGGTTGAACGCCTTGTCTTCCATGACCAGCGTCGCCAGCCGCTCCGGGTCGAACGGGACCTCGGAGATCAGCGCGCGCTCGACGCCCGCCAGATACGCGGCGATCAGCGCGGTTTCGCCCGAGTTGCGCCCGAACAGCTCGACCACGGCGATACGTTCGTGCGACCCGGCGCTGGTGCGCAGGTTGTGGATGAATTCCACCGAGCGGGTGACGGCGGTCGAGAAGCCGATGCAGTAGTCGGTCCCGTAAACGTCGTTGTCCATCGTCTTGGGGATGGCGACGACCTTCATGCCTTCGCGGTGCATGCGCTCGCCGTAGCTGAGCGTATCGTCGCCGCCGATGGGGATCAGCACGTCGATGCCCAGCGACTCAAGCACGTTCAGCACGTGTTCGGTGTAGTCCTCGACCGCGCGCCCGTGCTTGTCCGTTTTCGTGGGCACGGTCATGCCCTGCAAAAATTCGGGAACCTGGCCCGCCAGCACGTTCTGCGGGTTCGTACGCGACGTGTGCAGGAACGTACCACCCGTGCGGTCCACGGTGCGGACCACGGTCTTGGTGAGCGGCTGAATCCAGTGCGATTTTTCCTCGTCGGACGAGTCGGGGTTGTAATTTAGCAGGCCACCCCAGCCCCGGCGAATTCCGTAAACCTCGTGGCCCGCATCCACCGCGCGGTTCACGATCTGCTTGATGCACGGGTTGAGGCCCGGAACGTCACCACCACCCGTCAGCACACCGATCCGTAACATACTAATCCTCCCTGAAGTGTTCGATATTAAGCATAAAAGCTGTTTATTGGCGGAGCCGCCGGTCAGGCTATCCGGGGACATAACCTGGAGGCTGGCGACGATCCATCCGTTATTATACCAGTGAGCGCGACTGGCCGCTGTTGACTTTTATCACCAAAGGCGGTGTGAGGGGATATGCGCGCGGCGGCGGCAGAACCCCAAACGGCGCTCGTCTCTTGTGCGAAAGGGAGACGAGCGCCGGATCGTGCGGGATGGATGTGGGCCGGGCGGCTAGCGCGCCAGCATATCCGCCATTTGGATATATTCGGTGCTGACGTTTTTGTCTTTGTCGGTCGCGTCGGCCAGGGAAACCGTGCCGATGTCGCGCCCTTGCAGGCCGACCATCACGCCCGTTTCGCCGCCCAGCAGGCACTCGACCGCGTGCACGCCCAGGCGTGTCGCCAGGAGCCGGTCGAACGCCGACGGATCGCCGCCGCGCACGACATGGCCGAGCACGGTCATACGCACCTCGAAACCGGTTTCGTGCCCTTCGAGGAAGGCCGCGACTTCGTGGATCCTGGGCGTCGCGCCCTCCGCGATGACGCCGATCGCGTGGTTCTTGCCGCGCATGTAGGCGTTTTCGAGCGCTTCGGCCACTTCTTGGAGCGTGAAGGGGCGTTCGGGGATCATCACGAATTCCGCGCCGCCGAGGATGCCTGAGATCGTCGCCAGATAGCCGCAGTTGCGCCCCATGACTTCGATCAAAAAGCAGCGTTCGTGGCTGCTGGCCGTGTCGCGCAGCTTGTCCAGCGCGTCGATGATGGTGTTCAGCGCCGTATCGACGCCGATGCTCATGTCCGTGCCGTAGATGTCATTATCGATGCTGCCGGGCACGCCCACCACGGGGAAACCCAGTTCGTGCAGCGAGTGAGCACCACGCAGGCTGCCGTCACCACCGATGACGACCAGCCCCTCGATGCCGTGCTCGTTCAGGCGACGCAGGCCGCGCTTCTGGCCCTGGAGGGTGCGGAATTCTGCATTACGGGCTGTTTGCAGAATCGTGCCGCCGCGACCGATGATGCCGCTGACGTCACGATTGGTCATCCGCTCAAAGTCACCCGCCAGCAGCCCGGAAAACGCCTGACGGATGCCGTAAACTTCGATTCCATGGGCGGTTGCGGCTCGCACCACCGCGCGAATAGCCGGGTTCATGCCCGGGGCATCGCCACCGCTCGTCATTACCGCGATCGTTCTGATTGCCATGTGTACGCAAGCTCCCCTTGCCGAGCACCACAGTTACTCAACATCAAGCGGGTTTATAACACTGCCCACTTGGGGCTGTCAATTGGTCGCTCTGACAGTTTTTGCCGGGCACGGGAGCGTGCAGCGCATATTTTACGGAGATTTAACCGACGCTGCCCCCCGTCCCAACGCTTGCCGTTTCGATCATACGGTCGATGTCGTCCGAGAAGCCGTCGTACTGGCTTTCCGGCACGCTGACCGTCCAGTGCGACGCGCTGCTGCTGCTGATCGGGATGAAGAACTCGGTGACGTGCATGCTGGTGGGGGCGTCGGCGTTTTGCAGGATCGCCTGCGTGCCCAGCGAGCGCACGCTGTCCACGCGGTAGCCGCACAACTGCCCCTGGTCGATGGTCGCAAAGGTGGCCTGATCGCCGGTCGCGCCCTGGACGATGCCTGATTGGGCGCTGTTCACGGCGCTGCACGAAAAGCTCTCGACATCGGCGTCGCTGGCCTGCGCGATGCCCTGGAAGGTCAGGATGCTCGGTGCGCCGCCCTGAAGGAGCTGCACAGGGTTGGTTTCAAAAATGGGCACGTCCGCGTTTTGCAGCGTCTCGGCGGCCAGATCGACCGCTTTGCTGGCCCAGGTCTGCGTCGTGTCATCGAACGGCATCGACTGGTCGAGAATATCGCTCACCGTGGACCACAACTGGTCGCCGTCTTCGGCGAGATACCAGCTGCGCGGAACCCTGACCGACACCGCGCGGTTGTCGATCTCGAATTCCACGTCCTTGCGCCCTGCGTCGCCGGGCAGGTAGGCCAGTGCCCAGTCGCCCGGTCCGAGATTCGCGCTGCGGTTGGCATAGGCGATCACGCCGCAGGCGACGGCGGGCAGCACGATGAACAGAATCAGGATGAGAAAACACGACTGGATGCACCCGCAGCCGAGACATCCCCGGCGGCGTTTGCGTTCTACGATCCGCTCGTGCCGGACCACGGATTCCTGCACGGGCGCACCATAGGCGGGCGCTCCGTAGGAAGGCGGCGCGCCGTAATAAGACGCGGGCGGCTGTTGGGGCGGCGGCGTCTGCAGCGGCTGCCCGTAGGCGGGCTGCCCATACGACGGCTGGCCGGTCGGCGTGCCGTTGTAGGGCGGTGGGGTCTGCTGCGGCGCGTAAGAAGGCGTTTGCGGCGGCGTATAGGGCGCGGCGGGCGGCGGCGTTTGGGCAGGTGTGGCACTCCCCAGGCGCGATCCGTACTGCTGGACGAACTGATCCCGGAGCGTGCGCGCCTGCTGGTTGGTAGGATTGATGCGCAGAACCTCGTTCAGCGCGCGCTCGTATTCGACTTGATCGGCGGCGACGGACGCCAGCCATAACCAGGCCATTTCGTTGTTGGGATCGGTCTGGACGACCTGGCGCAGCAGCAGCCGGGCGTCGTCGCGGCGTCCTTCCTGGGCGAGTTTGACGGCTTCATGGAGTTGCGATGCCATGGGTGAAATCTCCTGCTCGTGAAATGCCACGCCACCACGCACTAAGTAATAGCCCGTTGAATGGCTTCGTGTACGGATTATCCTTCATAACTGCGCGTTCGGACAAATTTAAGGGAAAGCCGCCCCCCAGATCGGCGCTCAGCGCCGGAGAGGCGGCTCAAAAAGAGGCGAATCATCGATCCGCCTCTCGTTTGGCAGCCGGAATTACCGGCGCAATCCCGTGAGCTACGGGTTGAGCGTGCCCATGAAGTAGTCGAGGAAGGCGGCGCCGTCCGGCGCGGTGGCGACCTCGATGCGCGGGCCGTTGCCGACCGGCTTCGTGCGCCCAAAGTCCGGGCCGGGCACATCGATCACGGTGACGTCGCGCTCGGTCATGGTCGCCAGCGACGGGTCGGCCATGATGCCAGCGGCCAGCGGATCCCAGAAGTAGTACCCGCCGGACTCGATGAAGTCGGTGCTGTTCGACAGCGCCGTGTAGACGAATTCCGCCTCGGGCGTGTGCTTATCCGCCTCAAGCTGGTTTAGGAAGTCCATCGACAGCGGCACGTCGTTGGTCGCGTCCAGCGGGACCAGCGTGATCGGTGCGCCGGATTCGAACACCATGCGCGCGGCAACCGGATCGCAGTAGATGTTCCACTCGGCGGTGGTGTTTTCATCGCTGACTTCAGAGCCGGGCACGTCCACCGCGCCGCCCATGACGTAGATCATCTCGATGTTATCGATCAGCGACGGCGTATCCTCGAACGCCTGCGCGATGTTCGTCAGCGGGCCGATCGCCAGCACGGTCACTTTTTCGGGGGAGTCCTGAACCGTGGAGGTGAACAGCGCGACCGCGTCTTCATCGACCGGCTGGCCGCCTTCCGGCAGTCCCAGCGCGGCGACGGCCTCAAGATTGGTGCGCCAGTCCGCCGGGACGGGGTTTTCGCCCACCAGCGGATCGTCGCGCCAGCAGCTCACCGGGATGTCACCTGCGTCCGCCAGCGCCACGATGCCCAGCGCGGCCTGCACGCCCGCGTCACAGAACGCCCAGCCGGTCCCGGTGACGGTGATCGCCTTGACCTCAAAGTTGGGATCTTTGAGCGTGAGCAGGGTCGCCATGAAGTCGTCGGTGGTCATGTCGGTGTCGATGATGACCGGGCGGGGAGTCTGGGCGGCGGCGGGAGTCAAAAACGCCCCTGAGAGGGTACAGCACAGCAACAAAACGAGCGCAACTCTTTTAAACATCCCTAATCCTTTCTGTTAGTAACTCTCCTTCCAGTATTGGCCGATTTCAAAACGCCGTCAAGCGCCCATCTGGGATGGCGCGGTGGGATCGCCGCTGCACGATCCTGCGCAGCACCTCCAAAATAGGGCGGATCGGGTTCGCGCGCGCCTTAAACTGCGTTTAACCCGGGACCCGCCGACTGTTAAAAACTTTTAAACTGCCGCCCCGGGCTTTTTACCCATACACTCGCGCGAGGATGCGGTCCAGCAGGCCGGGGAAGCGCTGCCCGGCCCATACGAACAGCCAGTCGATCCAGCGCAGCGTCATGGTGCGCGGCTTACGTTCGAGGGCCTGGGCGATGCCGCCCGCGACGCGCTCCGGCGTCATGGTGGGCCAGCGTGTCGCCACGCGCCCCGGCTGGCCGAGCCGCTTTTCCGCGAACTCGGTGTGCGTCTGCCCGACGTGCAGCACGCTTACCGCGATGTGGCCCGCCTTCAGCTCGCCGCGCAGGGAGCGCGCCAGGGCGTCCGTGGCGGCTTTGCTGGCGCTGTAGGCTGCTGCGTAGGCGCCCGGCACGGGGCCGAGGATGGACGACACCATCACAATATGCCCGCCGCCGCTGGCACGCATCGCCGGGACCGCCGCGCGGACGCTGTGGATCACGCCGTCGATGTTGGTCCGCAGCACGGCGTCCAGGTCGTCCCACGGCGACTCGACCAGCGGCCCACGCTGCCCGATGCCCGCGTTCGCGACCAGCACGTCCAGCCGGTTGAATTCCGCCAGCGTCAGCGCCACCGCTCGCTGCATCGCGGCGGGATCGGTGACGTCGGCCTCGATGGGGAAGATCCTGCCGGGCAGCTTACGTTTTTCCGCCTCTTTGACCGTGTCCGCGAGGCGATCGCTGCGCCGCGCGACCGCTGCCACGCCGTCGCCCATGGCCGCGAACAGCAGCGCCGCCGCACGCCCGATGCCCGATGACGCCCCGGTAATGAAAATCACGCGTTTGGGCGGTTCCGGCGGAATGAGTTTTTCGTAGACCTGCATGAAGTGGTTGTCCTGTTCGTTGTTCAGGCGCTGTATTCGGGTTGGGCGGAAATGTACCTCACCCCCGACCCCTCTCCAACTTGATTGGAGAGGGGAGCAAACCATGATCGTGCGTGCTCCGCCCGGTTGATTCGCCGGGCAGTTCGTGAACGGCCCCATGCGCACCAAGTTAACGGATCGATAGGTATCTAGCCCTACGATGAACCGGCGATCCGGGAGCAAGCCGCCAAGCCGGATGTGTGTAGGGGTAGAGCTTGCTCTACCCGGCTTTGCCGATCACGGGCGATGCAAGCATCGCCCCTACGAAAGACAGAGTCGTTTACCATGCCGCTGAATGCTTAACTTGCTGTATAGGGGCAGTTCGTGAACTGCCCCTACATCGTCCCTGATCCCTGTTTCCTACCGGATGGGGCGCGTGACAAGGCCCCAGACGTCGTCGCGCACGTCCATCACGGACGAGCCATCGACCGCGACGCGCCACAGGTGCGTCTGGGGGATGTACGGCGCGAGCAGCGGATCGCTGCTGGGCAGGCTGGCGGCCACCACCTGATTGTTGAAGGCGTTGATCAATGCCGCGTTGGAATCGACCACCGTGGCGAACACGTGCTCCTCGGTGGCGGCCAGCGAGCTGACGCCGTACACGTCCGCACGCCACGCCAGCTTGTCGATCGTACCGGTGACGAGGTTGAGGCGGTAGAGCGTCACGTTCGCGCTGCTGGTATCCACCGGGAAGCTGGTGTTTACGTTCAATTGCAGCGGGGTGGTGGGATCGTAACGCGAGATGAAGTACAGCATGGTATCGTCCGGCGACCACGCGATGCGCTCGATGGTCCCCAGGCCGCCCGCGATCTGGATCGCATAGTCGCGCGTGCCGCCCGTGATCAGGTCGATGATGCGGATCACGCCGCCGGTCGTCGGCCCTGCCAGATAGGTCTGCGTGGCGTTGGTCGCTGCCGCGCCGGGCAGAAATGCCGCGTCCCACACGGAATAACTTTCCGTGCCCAGCGTGAAAATGCCCAGGCCCGGATCGGGGAAGCAGCACGTTCCGAACAGGTTGCTGCCATAGCTCGGCCACAGGTTCGGGCGTCCGGGGCCCAGCAGGCCGCCGTCGCGGGCGTAGAGCGCCGCCGCGAAGGTCAGGTTGGCGCGCGTTGTGCCGGACGCGTACCGCCCGAAGTAGCCCGCCAGCTTGCCCGTCCCGCCGGAAAGCAGCAGCATGTTCGCCTCGCGCAGCGGGAACGAGACGATGCCCGGTTCTTCCTCCTGGGGGGCGGTCGTTTCCAGGTAATAGAGCACGCCCGTATCATGCGTGAAGGTGATCGTGCGGCCAAACGCGCCGGGAACCTGTACCGCCGGGCCGCCCTGCCCGCCCGTTTCGTAGAGCGCGTTGTCCTGGGCGATAAAGAGGCGGCTGCCGTCCGCGCTCCACACCAGCCGTCCGCCCTGGCCGGTGCTGAAGCTCGGCCCGGTTTGTTCCAGAGGGACACCGTTCGCGTCCGCCAGGGTGACGGTGTTCTGCCACACGTAAGCGAGCCGGACGTCGTAGGGAGAGGTGATTTGCGCCAGACTTTGCGCTGCCGGGGCGGTGAGGGCGAGCATCAATGCGGCGAACAAGATCAGGCGGAACCGGATAGGGTGCTGCATCATCGCGCTTATCTCCTGCGGGTGGGGAAGGAGGTCGCTGGCCGGGTCCAAGTGTACCGCGTGCCCGAAGGCGGCGAAAATAGGACCGTGGGCGCACATGCTCTTGACGGTCCGCCGCTTTCCGGCGGACAATACGCAAACGTGCGCTGACGTGGGGCGCTTCCTGGTCCTCCCCGCGTGGTGAAGGGCGCACCGGACAGAGGATCTCGCCATGAATCCGCAGCAGTACGAAGCATTTACCCGCGCACTCGTGGACGGCCTGGAACGCGATCCGCGCGTCGTGGGGCTGATGGCCGCCGGATCGATGGCGGCGCAGTCGCACCAGCCCGATCAGTGGTCCGATCACGACTTCTGGCTGGTCGTGGAGACGGACGCGCAGCCCGATTACCAGAACAACGGCGACTGGCTGCCCGATCCCACGCAGATCGTGCTGTGGATCCGCGAGCATCACGGCGGCTTCAAGGTGCTGTACCGCAGCGGCCACCTGCTCGAATATGCCGTGTCGGATCGGGCCGGGCTGCTGCACGCCAAAGTGAACGATTACCGCCTGCTGATCGACCGGATCGATCTGGCGTCGGATCTGGCGCGGATGCAGCGCACGACGATCGAAGAAGCCCAGGCCGTCGCCCAAAACGAGGCGGCGCTGTTTGGGCAGTTCCTCACGAACTTGCTGGTGGCCGTGTGGCGGCTGCGGCGCGGTGAGCAGATCAGCGCGCGCGTGTTCGTCGCCGGGTGGGCGACGATGGCGCTCATGCAGTTGATCGCGCGTCACGTGCCGACCGAGCATCCCGAAGCGCTCGACAACCTCGATCCGCTGCGCCGCGTGGAGCAGGCTTACCCCGAGCTGGGCGCGGAGATCAACGCGCTGCTGAGCCTGGACATCGATCGCGCGGCGGTGGGCCTGCTCGATCTGGCCGACCGGCTGCTGCGCGATCGTCTGGCGGCGTATCCCGCCGAGGCGGTGGCGACGGTCCGCGCGCAGATGTTGGCGTGAGAGCGGGGACCGCAGAAAGTAAGGGCAAAGGCAGACCTCACCCCCGGCCCCTCTCCAATCAAGTTGGAGAGGGGAGACAGGCAGGGTGGGTTGGGGTTGGCAGGGGCCGCCATTTAAGAGCGGAATCGTATCAAACGCGCCCCTGTAAAATAGGCCGGGAAAACGCTTTTTCGGATTGCAAATTACGAACTTATGTTCTATGATTAGGGGGTGAATTCCGCCTCAGGAGGGACCCCGTGCACGCCGTCAGCGTCAGCCGCCGGACCGACATCCCCGCGTTTTATGCGCCCTGGTTTGCGAACCGCTTGCAGGCGGGGTTCTGCCACTGGCTGAACCCCTATTCCGGCGCGGTGTACCGCGTTTCGCTGCGGCCTGAGGACTGTTTCGCGTTCGTGTTCTGGACGCGCAACCCCCGCCCGATGCTGCCGGTCCTCGATCGGCTGGACGCGGGCGGGTACGCCTATTATTTTCACGTCTCGATCACCGGCTACGGCGCGCCGCTGGAACTGCACAATCCGCCGCTGCCCGCCGCTATCGGGGCGGTGCGCGCGCTGGCGGAACGCATCGGGCCGGAGCGCGTGCTGTGGCGTTACGATCCGATCGTGTTCAGCAGCATCACGCCCTTCGTCTACCATCTCGATCACTTCGCCGCCATCGCCGCACAGTTGGAAGGTCTGACGCACCGCTGTTCGTATTCGTTTCTGGACTTTTACGGCAAGACGCGACGCAACCTCGACGCCGTGCGCGCCGAGCATGGCATCACGTTCGAGGATCCGGGCGCGCCGGAGCGTGACGCGCTGCTGGCCGGGTTCGTGGAGATCGCCGCACAGCACGGCATCACGTTGTACGGCTGCTGCGAGGCCGATCACGCGCGTATCCCGGCGATCCAGCCGGGGCGCTGCCTCGATCCCGATCTGCTGGCGGTGATGGTCGGGGAGCGGATGCCTACGCTCAAGCCGCAGCCGACGCGCGAGCACTGCGGCTGCGTGCGTTCGGTGGACATCGGCGCGTACGATACGTGCCTGTTCGGCTGCCGCTACTGCTACGCGACGAACACGCTCGACGCGGCGCGGGCGCGTCGTGCCGCGCACGATCCTACCGACACGATCCTGGTCCGGCCTCCGCATCTGGCGGGTGTGGACCTGGATACGCTGGTGAAGCCGCCCGCGCAGCAGGACGTCCCGGCGGTCCAGCCCTCCCTGTTCGGCGGGGCGTGATGGGGCAGGTGCTGTACTTTGCCGCCGCCAGTTCGTATACTTGAGCCAGAACCACAAACCAGTGTGCAGGAGCCTGACCAATGTTGACCATTCAGGTACACGACGAAGAACTGGCCCGCCGCCTGCGGGAGATCGCGGCGCGCGAGAATCGCCCGGTCGAAGAGGTGCTGAAGACGCTCGTGGACCAGTATCCGGCGGAAAAGCTGGACGATCCGGGGGCGCGTGCGCCGAGCGACGCGGTGAAGCGCGTGCGCCGCAAAGCCTACACGAAGGCGCGCCAGTACTGGCAGTCGGTGGGGGACGGCGAGAAAGTCGCGCTGACCGACGACGAGCTGGACGAGCAGTTCGGCGTGTTCGACGAGGACGGCATCCCGCGCCTGAAGTCCGAGCTGGCCTCGCTGGAACCGCCCGTTGGCTCCCTGGCGTATGCGGCGAAGATCGCACGCGAGGCCAACATCCGCACGGAAAATCCGATCGATGCCTCGAAAGCGGACGATATCCTGAACGAGGAATTTGCCGATTATCTGCTCAACCGCATGAGGGGCGAAGATGACATCGAGCAAGATTCTCGTTGACAGCAGCTTCTTGTATGCCCTATATGATCGGAGTGCCAGGGACAACGAGATCGTAAGCGCCATCGGCGATCTCTACAGCGGGCAGTTTGTGATCCCTTACGTCACTTTGACCGAGGTGGCATTTTTGTTTCGGCGAGCAGGCGAAGCGCATGCTGTCGCCCGCTTCCTGAACGCGCTCGTGAAAGGCAATTATCAGTACGAGGGCCTCTCGCCGGATGATTTGCGCCGGGCAGCGGCTATTATGGTGCAATACGCGAGCGCGAATTTTGATTTTGTGGACTGCTGCATCATGGCGCTGTCGGAACGCTTGCAGATCACGCAGGTCTGCACGCTCGACCGCCGCGACTTTTCGATCTTCCGCCCCGCGCACTGCGAGTACCTGGACCTTCTGCCGTAGTGAGTTTCATCCGGCCTCTGAAAACAGGAGATGGTCGCTATGTTTGACAGCGTCGATTGCGTCCGGTTGTACGTGGCGGATCTGGAAGCAGGGCTGCATTTTTACCGCGACCAGCTCGGGCACGACCTGATCTGGCGCACCGGTGACGCCGCCGGGCTGCGCATCCCGGAGAGTGAAGCCGAAATCGTGCTACATACGGAGCCGCATCCGCCGGAGATCTGCTTCAAGGTCCCATCGGCGGACGAGGCGGCGCGCCGCTTCGAGGAACTGGGGGGCAGCATCGTCGTGCAGCCCTTCGACATCCAGATCGGGCGGCTGGCCGTGGTGCGCGATCCCTGGGGAAACACGTACGTGATGTTGGACATCACCAAGGGACTGCTGGCAACCGACGAGCACGGTAATGTGATCGGCAACCTGCCGCCGGATAACTCATCCGAATAGGCTTGTTATCTCTATCCCAGAATCGGGTTAGTGCGCTTTAACTTTCAAATTCGGACAAAACCAGGGCGGGTTATAAACCCGCCCCTACAAAACCCCATCGGGCGCTTGCCTGTCTCCCCTCTCCAACTTGATGAGGGCCGAGGGTGAGGAACCCGTTTTCTCGCTCGGAACGTGCATCACACGCGCTAAATGATCTGCTTTTCCTGGTACAGCCCGAACTCATCGCGCAGCACGTCGGTGATCTCTTGCAGCGTTGCGTCGGCGCGGGCCGCGTCGAGGATCGGCGGCATCAGGTTGTCCGTGCCGCGTGCCGCCGCCCGCAGACGGTCCAGGCAGCGCGCCACGGCATCCCCGTCCCGCGCCGCGCGCAGATCCTCCAGACGCGCGCACTGCCGCTCGTAGCCCTGCGGGTCCATGTCGAGGATCGGAATACGCACTGGCTCGCTGTTGGCGTAGGCGTTCACCCCGACGATCTGCCGCTCCCCGCGATCGACTTCCTTCTGGAAACGGAACGACGCGTCCGCGATTTCCTGCTGGAAGAAGCCCGCTTCCAGCGCGCCGAGCACGCCGCCCAGCGCGTCGATCTTGCCGAAGGTGTCGTATGCTTCGGCTTCCAGATCGTCGGTGAGCTTCTCCACGAAGTAGCTGCCGCCGAGCGGATCGACTGTGTTCGCCACGCCGGACTCGTGCGCGATGACCTGCTGCGTGCGCAGGGCCAGCGTGACGGCGTGCTCGGAGGGCAGGGCGAGCGCCTCGTCCATGCTGTTGGTGTGCAGCGACTGCGCGCCGCCCAGCACCGCCGCCAGCGCCTGGATCGCCACGCGCACGAGGTTCACTTCCGGCTGCTGCGCGGTCAGGCTGACGCCCGCCGTCTGCGTGTGGAAGCGCATCAGCCAGCTGCGTGGATTCTTCGCGCCGAACGTCTCGCGCATTTCGCGCGCCCAGATGCGGCGGGCCGCACGCAGCTTGGCGATCTCCTCGAAGAAATCGTTGTGCACGTTGAAGAAGAAGCTCAGGCGCGGCGCGAAGTCGTCGATGTCCAGGCCGCGGCGCAGCGCCCAGCGCACGTATTCCAGGCCGTTCGCCAGCGTGAAGGCCAGCTCCTGCCCGGCGGTCGATCCGGCCTCGCGGATGTGGTAGCCGCTGATGCTGATCGTGTTCCACTGCGGCAGGTGGCGCGTGCCGTACTCGATGGTGTCCGTCACCAGCCGCATGGACGGCTCCGGCGGGAAGATATATTCCTTCTGCGCCTGGTACTCCTTGAGAATGTCATTTTGCAGCGTGCCGCGCAGCCGCGCTGCCGGGACGCCCTGCCGTTCGGCGGCGGCGATGTAAAAGCCCCACAGGATCGCCGCCGGACTGTTGATCGTCATCGACGTGCTGACGTCGCCCAGCGGGATGCCGTCGAACAGGATCTGCATGTCGCGCAGGCTGCTGACCGCCACGCCGCACTTGCCGAACTCGCCCAGGGCTTCCGGCGCGTTGGTGTCGTAGCCCATCAGCGTGGGCAGATCGAACGCGACCGACAGGCCCATGTTGCCCTGCTGAAGCAAATATTTATAGCGCGCGTTGGTTTCCTCCGCCGTGCCGAACCCGGCGAACATGCGCATGGTCCACAGCTTGCCCCGGTAGCCGGTGGCGTGCACGCCGCGCGTGAAGGGGTACTCGCCGGGCAGTCCCAGGTCGCGCAGGTAGTCCTGCTCCGCGACATCGAGCGGGGTGTAGACGCGCTGCACGGGCCGCCCGCTGATCGTCGTAAACGAGGCGGGGCGCTCCGGCTGGCGGCGGGTGGCGTCGTTCAGGGTGGTGTGTTCCCATTGGTCGCGGGCGGCGCGGATCTGAGCGATCTTGTCAGGCTCAAACATAAAGGGGTCCTTTTTTAGACTTCGATGCGTGTCTGATTCTAGAAACGAGTAGCTGAAACGCCTACTGCGAGTGGGCCGGATGGTAGGAGCAAGGTGCGCCGAGTGGCCTATGGCGAATTGCGCCGCGCGGCTCATGACCACCGCCGCGAGTTCGCGTATCATGAGTGCATTCTTGATGGAAACGTGAGCACCGCAAATTCGAGACGTGCACAAGGAGAAAATGGAAATGTTGAATCTAGCGCTGTTGTTCCTGGTTGTGGCGATCATTGCGGCAATTTTGGGCTTTGGTGTCATCGCCGGGGCCGCCGCGACACTGGCGAAAATCGCGTTCTTCGTCTTCCTGGTTCTGTTCGTCGTGTCGCTGCTGTTTGGCCGCCGCGCAGCCGTCTAACACGCTCAACACGCAATCCCCCCCAACAGGTAGGGAGCGGAACGACAAAACGGGCAGCATGTGCTGCCCGTTTTGTGATTCTTTGGGTAGGCAAGCGGAGGGGAAAGAACAGTCGTTAGTCGTTTGTTTTTAGTTGTCAGTCAAGAGCAAGGGCAAAAAGCAGACCTCACCCCCGGCCCCAAGGCGGCAGCGATTAGCCGTTAGCCGTTAGCCGTTAGCTCAGAGCAAAAAGCAACGGCAAGAGCAAAAAGCAGACCTCACCCCCGGCCCCTCTCCAATCAAGTTGGAGAGGGGCGACAGGCAGAGTTCGGCGGGGGTTTGTGGGGGCGGGATGCTAGCCGATACGCGTTAAGTTAAGCGCATTACAGGGAAAATCGGGAGCCATGCTTTTCGTAGGGGCGGGGCTTGCCCGCCCGCTGAGAGAAAAGCCGGGTAGGGCAAGCCCTACCCCTACGGTGTCCATCGCTCGCGGTTTGCAGCCGCGCCAGGAGGAAGCAGCCGCAATTGCCCCGGTAGCTCAATGCCTATGGGGTTTCTAACCCGCCCCGGTTTTACACGCTCTACGACGATGGGCCGGGCGGCGGCGTGGGCTTGATCTCCGTCACGGCCAATTGCAGCCCCAACGATCGCAGCACGCTCGTCACGCTCAGCTCGTAGAAAAGCTGCGCCATGTATTCGGCGGAGTAGGTCGTCTCGTTTTCCAGCCACCAATCGATCATGCCCAGCAGCGAGTTGGCGAAGTGGTACGCCACGATCTCGATCGGCATCGGGCTGCGCTTGCCCCGCAGAAACGCCAGCAGAATTTTCTGCGCATTGACCGCCGCAAACTCGCGCAGGCGGCGCTCCACGCTGACCACCGCCCGCCCGCTGAGGATGATGCGGTACAGATCGCGGTTCTCCTGCGCGTGGCGGAAAATGGTCAGAATGGGCGACGTCTCGCCGTACATGAACATGTTCTTGAGTTCGGGCGTGATGCGCTCTAACAGGTCGTCCACGATGGCTTCCAGCGTGCTCAGCAGAAGCTGATCCTTGTCCTTATAGTGCAGGTAAAACGTGGCCCGGCCCAGATTGGCCCGGTCGGTGATGTCCTGCACGGTCACCGAGTCGTAGCCCCGCTCCAGGCTGAGGTCGATCAGGGCCTGGCGCAGGAGCTGATCCGTGCGCTGTACGCGACGGTCCTGCTTTTGCATAGCCTTCTTCCCTCACGATTCTAGACAAATGTCTATTATTAGACAGCATGCTTGAATTGTGCGTTGACTTTGCTTGCTTCTCTATTATCCTTCTTTCTAGACAGTATGTCTAGTTCTGTTTGAGCTGTTCATCTTGCGCTCTCAACGGATGTGCTCAGGAGGCAGATGGGGATGTTTGCGAAGATTGGAAATTTCGCCACGCGGCACCGCTATGCAATCGTGCTGACGTGGATTGTTCTGGCGGTCGTGATTACGGTGCTCGCGCCGAGCATCGATGATGTTGCCAGCTCGGATCAGGCGGACTTCCTGCCCGCTCACGCGCCGTACCAGCACGCGGACGAGGTCTACCAGGAAGCGTTTCCCGACCAGTACACGCTCGGCTCGACCTACGTCGTGATCGACGCGAGCCGCGTGGGCGACGTGCACGACGAGACCGTGTGGTCGTTCATCGGGGAGCTGGAGACGTGGCTCAACAGCGACGACGCGCCCGCCAACATCACGAAGGTGATTGCGCCGACGACCAACCCGTACGCGGAAAAGCTGACGATCGCGGACGATCAGAAGCTGGCGATCGTGTCCGTGGACCTCAGCACGGGGCACATTGCGACCGAGACGGCGGATACGATCGACGTGATCGACCAGTGGGTCAGTGCGCACAAGCCCGCCAGCATCGACGCGTATCAAACCGGCGCGTCGCCCATCGTCATCGACACGGACAAGTCGATCCGCACCAGCGTGGATCGCACCATCTGGGTGACGATCGTGCTGGTGGTGCTGCTCCTGCTGCTGATCTACCGCTCCCCGGTCAGCCCGCTGATCCCGTTGATCACGGTGACGCTGTCCTACTTCGTGACGCGCGGCGTAGTCGGTTGGATCGGCGACAACGTGATGACCATCACCAGCTACGTGAAGGTGCTGATGGTCGTTATCCTGTACGGCGCGGGCACGGATTACTGCCTGTTCATGATCAGCCGTTTCCGCGAAGAAATGGCCGATACGACCGATACCGACGCAGCCACGCGCAGCACCGTGCACAAGGTGGGCGAGACGATCACCAGCAGCGCGGGCACGATTTTCGTGGGCTTCATGGCGATGGCGCTGGCCGAGATGGGCCTGTTCAACACCACCGGCCCCGCGCTGGCGGTGGGCATCGTCGTGATGCTGGCCGCCGGGCTGACCCTGACGCCCGCGCTGCTGGCGATTTTGGGCGCGCGCGCTTTCTGGCCGGGCCATGCCCAGCACCGCGCACCGGGCCGTTATTTCCAGAAGATCTCGCAGATCGTCAGCGCCCGCCCGCTGATCACGGTGCTGGTGATCGTGGCGCTGATGGCTCCGTTCTCCGTCTATGCGCTGACGCTGCGCTTCAACTATGACGCTGTGGCCGACATGCCATCGGATCGCCCCGCGTCGGAAGGCTTCACCAAACTGGGCGAGCACATGGATAAGGGCGCGGTGCTGCCGCTGAACATCGCCGTGACGGAACGCGATCCCGAAACCGAAGCCGCCGAGATCGTCAAGCTGACGAACGAGCTGGCGGCGCTGGACGGCGTGGCGGACGTGCGCGGCATGAACAGCCCGTTCGGCCTGGGCCGCGACTTCGACGGCCTGCTGCGCCCGGACGTGCAGCTTCGCACGGCGGTCGCGGCGGTGCAGTCGGGGCAGGTGGCGATCAGCGATCCGGCGCAGGCGCTGGCGATGGTTGGCGACGTGCAGAACTACCTGACGCTGCTCGTCACGCGCTACCCTGAGATCGCGGACGATCCGGCGCTGGTCACCATGCAGCAGGTGCTCGCCGCCGCGAACAGCGCGCAGACGGTAGACGGCCAGCTTGGGCTGGCGGCCTCGCTGGTGGACCAGATCACGCCCGAAGCGCTGACGCAGATCGACACGGCGCAGCTTCCGGCGCTGTTGAGCGCGGCGGGCGGGTATCTCGATCTGCTGGCGCAGAATTACCCCGACATCGCCAGCGATCCGAACTACACGACGCTCAAGGACGCGCTGGGTGGCAATCCGCTGCTGCTGATCGCGCAGAAGGACAATTTGAAGGCGGCGCTGGAAGGGCTGGCCGCGACGTTCGCCGCGATGGATCACCCGACGCTGCCGATCGCGGATCTGGCGGCGCTGGCCGAACCGTTCATGCCGCAGATCCAGTCGCTGATCGCGGCGCACGAAGACGATCTGCTGGCCGCTGTGAACGGGCTGGCGGACCGCCTCGCGCAGATCCCCGACGCCGCGATCCTGCCGACCGAGGCGGGCGGGTTGTTCGACGCGCTTCAGCCGGTGTTCGACCTGTACCTGGGCGACGATGGCACGGCTTACCGCCTGGAAGTGATCCTTTCCGGCGTGCCGACCAGCTACGAAGCGATGGACACGATCAACGACATCCGCGACATGTTGAAGCCCTATGCCGGGACCGGCGAGGCGCAGGTCAGCGGCAACCCGGTCATGATCACGGACATCCGCGACACGCTGAGCAGCGACCAGATCCGCGCCATTGGGCTGGTGCTGGCGGGCATCTTCCTGGTGCTGCTGCTGATGCTGCGCAGCCTGATCTCGCCGCTGTACCTGATCCTGAGCGTGCTGCTGAGCTATACGACCACGCTGGGCTTCACCAGCCTGGTGTATAAGGTGTTCTTCGGCGTTGATGAGCTGACGTTCTGGATGCCGTTCTTCACCTTCGTGTTCATGGTGGCGCTGGGCATCGACTACAACATCTTCTTCGTGGGCCGCCTGAAGGAAGAGGTCGCCAAAAACGGTCTGCGCGATGGCATCCACACGGCGATGATGGCGACCGGGCCGATCATCGGTTCCGCCGGGTTGATCCTGGCAGGTACGTTCGCCGCGATGATGGCGGGCGAGATCAAGGGCCTGACCGAGATCGGTTTCGCGGTAGCGGTGGGGGTGCTGCTCGAATCGATGATCGTGGTGGGGCTGCTGGTCCCGGCGCTGACGATCCTGGCGGGCAAGTGGGCGTGGTGGCCCGGCGGTGTACCGGGCAGTGCGGGCAAGTCGCCCGTGCCGAGCCGCGAGCTTTCCGGCCAGACGGGGGACTGACGCTCGATCCGGTTTTTTCCCGGTGGGTGAGTGACTTCTAAAGACAGGGTAGGCGCATGGCCTACCCTGTTTCGTACGGGATTTGTAGGGGCGGGTTTATAACCCGCCCTGGTTTGCCGGATTTAAAAGTTAAAGAGCATGAAACCCGCCCCTACAGTTCGCAGGGTCACGAGAGCGTGAGAAAGCAGTTTTCTCGCTCGGAAAGTGCATAACAGCCTACTAGGCTTTCGGCAGCTCGTACAGCTCCACCAGCACGCCCGACGTGCTCTTGGGATGCACGAACGCGTAGCGCGTGCCGTCCTCGCGCGACTTGGGCGCGTCGTTGATCATCTGGACGCCATGTTCCGCGAGGCGCTGCATCGTCGCGTCGATGTCGTCTACTTCCACGCAGATGTGGTGCATGCCCTGGCCGCGCTTCGCCAGGAACTTGCCGAGCGCACTGTCGGCGCTGATCGGCTCCAGCAGCTCGATTTCACTGTCGCCCAGCGGCAAAAACGCGATGTTCACGTTCTCGCCGGGGTTGACTTCCGTCTTGCCAACGGGGATGCCCAGCGCGTCGCGCCAGAAGCTCAGCGATGCGTCCAGGTCTTCGACCAGAATAGCCACGTGGTTGATCTGCTTGATCATTGTCTTCCCTCGATTTCTCAGTTTTTGTCCGGGGCGCACAGGCGCCCGCCTGCCCAGCTTGCGCGATCCATTTGACAGGGGTTGCGACGCAGGCGTATAACAACATGTAGAGGCGATGATTTTAACTCTGTCATCCCTGTCCTACTGAAACTGGCGATGGTGCCGTGGCCTGCCTGATGGGGAGGTAGGCAGCTAGTAAAGGACGTAGGATGCCCATCGAATTGACGTGGATGCAGCCGGACCACATTCTGCTGTCACGGTGGTCGGGTGACGTCCTGCCGGGTGATATGCACGTGCTGGTCGAGGAGCTGTGCATCATCCTAGACGCTGCCGATCGCCTTACGCATACCGTCATCGACCTTGCCGACGCGCGCTCTATTCATCCCGATGTGCTGCCAATTTACATGCAAAGCCCGGCGCCGCTGCACCCCAACCGGGGGATGATCGCCGTGGTTGACGCGACGGACTCGACTCGTGCGCTGGCCGACCAGTTCAACCAGCGCGCAGGGCACGAGATCGTGCGCCTGTTTCCCTCGCGCCTGGAAGCCCGCGACTACCTGCTCCACCTGGATGCGGCATCTGCGCCGGAAGACGATTCCCCCGGCGCAGATCGCTAACGGTTCTGCCTGAGTTTTATCCCGCGTCTTCCGTCGCTTCCGCCGTTGGCGTTTCCGTGGCTGCTGCTTCGGGCGCTTCGGTAGCTTCCGCCGTGGCCGCTTCGGTCGCGGCTGCATCCGGCTCTGCGGTCACTTCCATCTCCGGTTCTTCGGTCGCGGCGGGCGCGGGGGCTTCCGCGTTCGCAGGCGCGGGCAGCGGCGACTGCCACTGCTGCACCAGCGACTGCCACTTGTCGAAGACTGCCGTGCGGCCCTCGTACGCGATGTCCGGCTGGATCAGCGTGCCGCCCTCCTGCAAGAAGCAGCCAAAGCTGGTCGGCAGCACTGCTCCGAAGTTTTCCTTCGCCGCGAAGGCGGTGACCGTCTCCAGCCACAGCGCGTCTAGATCCATGCTGCGCTGCGGGGCCATGCAGTAGCCGTACCACGTCTGGTTGATCCACAGCGACTTGCCGTGATCCGCCGCGTGGCCGTGCTCGTCCAGGAAGTCCTGAACGGCGGGGAAGGCGGCTTCCTGGAACACGTCCATGCTGATGAAGTCCAGCCCGTCGAGATCGAGCATGCGCTCGTAATAGCTGGTGTCGAAGTCGTTGTTGGGCTGGACGGTCACGCCCACCAGGGCATCCGGCACTTCGTCGCGGACGGCGGCGATGAGCTGTTCGGTATGCGCGACCCACGCGTCGAGGTTTTCGTCGTCGTCATCGGACGGCATGTCGATGCCGCTGTAGGTTTCGTACGTCGCCGGTTCGGTGACCACGATGTAGACGGCGGGCTGGTACGTGCTGGCGTAGTAGCGGATGCGCGCCTCGTGCAGCGCGGTGAATTCGTCCCACGTCAGCGGCTCGACGTCTTCGTCGTTCGCGCGCGACAGCAGGTAGGGCGAGTACTGCGAGTCGGAGATCATCAGCGCTGCGCCCGACGCCTTGATGTGGTCCATGTACTGCGACTCGTAGTCGAGCTGTTCAGAGAGTCGCGCGGCGGAATATTCGGGATCGGGCGTGGGGGTTTCGTTCCCGCTGCCGGACGACGGCAGGAAGATGCGCGGCTCTTCCGCTTCGAGCAGCGAGTCGCCGCTGGCATCGACGCGCACCGGAGACGCGCCCGTATCGAGGATGGCGTCCAGCTCGGCCATGCGGGTGCGGAAGTTATCTTCGCCGCGCGTGGCATCGTCGGTGTTGATGGCGAAGCTGTAGCCGAGCGCCACGCCGCTGTTCGCGCCCATGACCAACTGGTCGGTGGTGGCGTCGGCCAGATAATCGTCGCGGTCCTTCGTGAGCGTGTTTTCACGCTCCTGCTGGGCGGTGACGTGCAGGCCGAACGGCAGGCCGACGGCGAACACGACCGCCACGATCCACAGGCTGATCGAGCGCTGGCCGGGCGGCGGCAGCAGACGCTTCCAGTTGATCAGGCTGATCCCGTGCAGCACGATCGTGCCCAGCAGCGCCAGCGCGCCGAGCATCAGGCCGATGTTAAAAATGATGTCGCTGATCTGCCCGAACGGCGACAGCGCCGCCGCCGCGAACAGGAAATAGCGCCAGTTGAATGCTACGACCGCGATGCCGATGGTGACCACCAGCGATATGAGCAGGGGCAGCCGCCGACCGCGCCAGATGCCCATCACGGCTGCCGTCAGGAGGATGCCGCCCGTCAGGATGAGGCCGGGGCCCCAGACGTAAAAGCCGTACAGCCACGCCGTCAGCAACATCATTGCGCCGAGCAGGATCGCCACGATACCCCCGCAGCCTTGCGAGATGGCGGCGAGGCGGCTGGTGGTGGGGGCGGGCGGCTGGGACGCTTTGCCGCTGGCCGTGGTGGTTGACATGCGCGGCAGGTCGCGCAACTTGTCCATAAAAGGATCGGGCGCTTTCGGTTCTTTGACCTCGCCGGAAGCGTCCGGCTGGGAGTCTTCGATGCTCATCAACGTCTCCTTATCACGTACAAAAAAACCGCTTGCCCGGCTCCTATCGCAGTTCCAGTTCGTTACGAGCGATCACGACGCGCTGAATCTCGCTCGTTCCCTCGTATATTTCGGTGATCTTGGCGTCCCGGAAGTACCGCTCGACGGGCAGTTCCTTACTATACCCCATGCCGCCGTGGATTTGTACGGCTTCGTGCGTGACATACATCGCGGTTTCGCTGGCGAACAGCTTCGCCATGCTCGCTTCGAGCGTATAGCGCCCGCCGGTTTCTTTGCTGCGCATCTTCGCCAGCGCCGCCTGATAGGTCAGCAGGCGGGCCGCTTCGAGCCGCGTTTTCATGTCCGCGATTTTCTGCTGGATCATCTGGAAGCCGCCGATCGGCTGGCCGAACGCCTCGCGCTCGCGGGCATATTTCACCGACGCCTCGTAGGCCGCCTCGGCGATGCCGACCGCCTGCGCCGCGATGCCGATGCGGCCCGCATCCAGCACGGTCATGGCGATCTTGAAGCCCATGCCCGGCTCGCCGAGCACGTTTTCGACCGGGCATTCGTAGTCTTCGAAGCCCAGCTCGCTGGTGGCGCTGGCGCGGATGCCGAGCTTCGGCTCCTTTTTGCCGCGCACGAAACCGGGCAGGGATGCGTCGATGATGAACGCGGTGATGCCCCGATGGCCCTTTTCCGGCTCGGTCATGGTGAACAGGATCACGGTGTCCGCGACGGGGCCGCTGGTCACCCAGCTTTTACGCCCGTTGATGACGTAGTGCGTCCCGGCGGCGTTGAGCACGGCGCGGCTGCGCATGGTCGCGGCGTCGCTGCCGCTCATCGGCTCGGTGAGCGAATACGCGCCGATCTTCTCGCCGGACGCGATCGGTGCGAGGTATTTCTGTTTCTGTTCCTCCGTGCCGAACTTCAACAGTGCGTGGCAGACGAGGCTGTTGTTCACGCTGACGACGGTGCTGTGGGCCGCGTCGGCCTTGGCGATCTCGATCATCGCCAGCACGTAGGCCAGCGTATCCATTTCCGCCCCGCCGTATGCTTCGGGGACTTCGATGCCCATCAGCCCCATCTGGCCCATCTGGCGCACGGTGTCCAGCGGGAACTCGCCGCTCTCGTCAAACTCGGCGGCGATGGGCACGATCTCGTGTTGGGCGAAGTCGCGCACGGCGTCGCGCAGCATGATGTGTTCTTCGGACAGGTCGAGCGTGGGGCCGGTGCTCAGTGATTCTGACATCGCAGGCTGCTCCTGAAATCTTCTGAATGAAGTTTATTCACCGGGCCTCTGGCGTGAAGCCCGTGCATAGAACGCCCTCATTGTAACAAAATCCAGTTGCAGCTTCATTACAGATCCGGAGCGGTCGGGGACGGCGCTTCCCAACGGTAGATCGCGGTGATGTGCGGCGCGTCGGGGTTCGCGGTGTCCAGCGGGCGCAGGCCGGAGCCGTCGGCGCGGATGAGGTACATGCGCTCCGGCGTGTCGCGGTGCGAGCGGAACGCGATCCACATGCTGTCCGGCGACCAGACCGGGCTGCCGTCGTAGTCGGGGTGATCGGTCAGGCGGCGCACGCGGTCGCGCTTGAGGTCGTACACGTAAATGTCGGTGGTGCGCTCGACCTGCGTCTCCGAGAGGATCGTGACCGTGGTGCGCACGAACGCGATCGAGCGGCTGTCCGGTGACCAGACCAGCGAGTGATCGTCTTTGTTGTTGTCGGTGATCTGGCGCTTGCCGGATCCATCGGGGCGCATGATCCACACCTCCGACGACCCGTCGCCCACGGCATAGTTCTGCTGGAACGCGATCCACTCACCGTCCGGGGACCAGCGCGCCGCGAAGTCGTTGATCTGCTCGTTGTCGGTCAGCCGCTGCAGGTCGGAGCCGTCGGGGGCCATCGTATAGAGTTCCTGGAAGCCGTCGCGCGAGGTGGTGAACAGGATACGAGATCCATCCGGCGACCAACTCGGCTCGATGTCGTTCTGGTAGCCGGTGAGCTGGGTCAATGCGCCCGTCTCGACCTCCGCCACGAACAGCGCCGAGTGATAGTTGACGCTGTGCGTGAAGACCAGCCGCTCCCCATCCGGCGACCAGACCGGCGTGCCGAAATGCCCGTCGTCCGTCAGCGGGCGCGCGTCGCTGCCATCGCTCGCGGCGACCCACACCTGCATCTGGTTGGCGTTCAGTTCTTCGTGCCAGTGCGTTTCGATGGTCCAGTAGTGCGCGCCGTCGGGCGAAACGTTGCTCAGCGCGTCGCGGGGGAGATCACCGGGCATGTCCAGCGGGGTCAGCACGCCGGACGCCGCGTCGAACCGCGCCAGCACGGTCGTGACGTTGTCCCCCTCGGCGGCGGCGACCAGGAGGCTTCCGGCGGGCGCGGGCCGGTCCGGGGTGGACTGTCGCAGCAGGATCGCCGCGAGAACCGCGAGGACGATCGCAAACAGGGCCAGGGTGAGACCGAGGACGAGCCGGTGCCGGGCGATCCAGACATTCATGCGCGCGCTCCTGTGGGATGGGGTACGTGGTTTCAGTATAGCGCCGCAGCGGGCCGGGGCGGGGATCGCGCGGGGTAATCGTCGTGTCAGGGGCGTTTTGCGTCAAGATAAGGTTTAGATCTAAACAACCTGTTGCCAAATTGCAGACGCGGGCATATAATCGACTCAGATCGATTTAATTGGCGTGTATTAGAAGGCAGTTTGACGTGTCGGCCCAGATGCAGGTTTGCTCGTGTACAGGCTTCAACGGAGGGCTCAAGCACCGCTTGTGGTGTGCCGTCACGCCTTGATCCTGCTTAAAGGCTACTCATGGTGTTTCTAACCGGTCGCGCACTCAAGCGTGGCCGGTTTTTGTTTCCGTTCGCGTTCAATCTGGGGCGACAGACTCCCCATATTCGCCGGAAGAGGCAGAAGGGTAACCGATGAAAATCGCAGACAACGTCACGCAGCTGGTTGGTAATACCCCGCTCGTTCGTCTGAACCGGATCGTGGGTGACATCCCAGCGCAGATCGTCGCCAAGCTCGAATTTTATAATCCCGCCAACAGCGTCAAGGACCGGATCGGCGTAGCCATGATCGAAGCCGCCGAGCGCGACGGCAAGATCGGCCCGGACACGATCATCGTCGAGCCGACCAGCGGCAACACCGGGATCGCGCTGGCGATGGTCGCGGCGCAGCGCGGCTACCGCCTGATCCTGACCATGCCGGAATCGATGAGCAAGGAGCGGCGCAAGCTGCTGAAGGCCTTCGGCGCAGAACTCATCCTCACGCCTGGCCCCGGCGGGATGAACGCCGCCATCGCCAAAGCCGAAGAACTCGCCGCCGCCGATCCCAACGTCTTTATCCCCCAGCAGTTCCAGAATCCCGCCAATCCCGAAGTACACCGCCGCACCACCGCCGAAGAAATCTGGCGCGATACGGACGGCAGCGTCGATCTGGTGGTGGCGGGCATCGGCACGGGCGGCACGATCACGGGCGTGGGCGAGGTGCTCAAGGAGCGCAAGCCGTCGGTGAAGATCGTCGCGGTGGAGCCTGCCGCGTCGCCGATCCTGTCCGGCGGGCAGAAGGGGCCGCACCCCATTCAGGGCATCGGCGCGGGTTTCGTGCCGGACGTGCTCAACACGCACGTTTACGACGAGGTGGTGACGGTCAGCGGCGAGGACGCGATTCAGACCGCGCGCCGCATGGCGACCGAAGAAGGGCTGCTGGTCGGTATTTCGTCGGGCGCGGCGACGTGGGCCGCGATTCAGGTGGGCAGCCGTCCCGAAAACGCGGGCAAGCTCATCGTGGTGATCATCCCGTCCTTCGGCGAGCGCTATCTCTCGACGGTGCTGTACGAAGATCTGGATGTTTGACGCGCCGGAGGCGCTGCCGCCCGGCTGGAAATGGGAATGAGGTGAACGACCATGTCGATCTTGGCGTCGATTCGTGACGATGTCCAGTGTGTACTGGAGCGCGATCCGGCGGCGCGCAACCGGCTTGAGGTGCTTACGAGCTATTCCGGGCTGCACGCGTTGTGGGCCTACCGGGTCTCGCACCGGCTGTGGGAAGCGCATTTGTATCTGCCTGCACGCTGGCTCTCGCAGTTCACGCGCTGGCTAACCGGGATCGAGATTCATCCCGGGGCGCGCATCGGCCCGCGTTTGTTCATCGATCACGGCATGGGCGTCGTGATCGGCGAGACGGCTGAGGTCGGCGCGAACGTAACGATTTATCACGGGGTGACGCTGGGCGGCGTGAGTCTGCATCACGGCAAGCGCCACCCTACCATCGAGGATGGGGTTGTGATCGGCGCCGGGGCGAAGGTGTTGGGCGCGATCACCATTGGGCGTAATACACGCATTGGAGCGAACGCAGTGGTCGTCAAAGACGTGGAACCGGATATGGTGGTGGTGGGTATTCCCGGCAGGCCGGTGCATCGCAGCGGGGCGGAGCCGGAAGCGCATCGCCCGGACCTGGATCACAATATTTTGCCGGACATCATCTCCGAGCGGCTGGATCGCATCCTGGCGCGGCTGGACGATGTGGAGAAGGCCGCACAGGCCAACGGCAACGGTAAGCACGACGCCGAGCGCATCGAGCAGATGCCGGATTACGTGATTTAGGCGGGCAGAAGATCCGCCCTGTGACCTCACCCCCGGCCCCTCTCCAATCAAGTTGGAGAGGGGAGACAAGCACGGCCTCACCGGGGTTTGTAGGGGCGCTGCCCCCGCGTGATTCTGCGTGTTGTAGGGGGCGTATTGCTATACACCCCTACGTGGATGTGCGGGGGCGTGCCAAAAACACGGGCGGGGCA
>NZ_DAISHJ010000058.1:25471-31349 GCF_036822615.1 Aggregatilinea sp.
CCCGCCCCGACAGTATCCTGATAGGCTTCGCGCTTTTCCCCGATCCGGTAGATCTCCGGTGTTTGCGTCAGGGTTTCATGGTGACCCGCCACAGCGCGATCGTGAGGCCGCCGTGGGGACGGTCGGAGGTGTATTGCAGATCCCAGGTCAGCGATCCGTCCGTGGGCGGCGCGTCCGGCGGCACGATGGCCGGATATTCGCTCACCACGTAGACGAACGGCCACCGCTTGGCCGCGTTGCTCAGCGTGGTCCAGCGGGTGATGTCGGACGGCATGCGCGATCCGGGGAACGCCCAGCGATCCTGGCAGCGGAAGGCCATGTCCGGCGCGACGTAGAGATTCACCGGGCCGCAGTGGTTCAGCACCGCCACCACCGGAACCTGATCGCCCACGCGCTCGCCGTGATCTTCGGCCCAGGCCATCGTCTCGCGGATGCCCCACGCGTTGTAGATGTAGTTGAAGTAGTCGTGCGAGTCGCGCCAGGGCAGGTCCAGCGCCGCCGGATCGGTCGAGGCTTTCACGTCGAATGGCAGCGCGAAGCCAACCGCCCACACGACCAGGATCGCCGCCGCCAAGCCGACCGTCGCCCAGCGCCGCGCGCGAAGCTGCGATGCGCGCTCGCGGCCCCGCGCGATCAGATCGCCCAGCAGATCGCCCGCCGCGACCATTTCCCCACCAAACAGCGCCGCCAGCGCACCGACGCCCGCCATCAAATAGCGCGACTGCACGTCGTCGGCCAGCGCGAGGTTGGGAATCCAGATCGCCAGCAGCCACGCCAGCGCGTAGATCGCCGGGCGCGGCTTGCGCCACAGCGCCACGACCGCCAGCACGACCAGGATCACCGACAGCGGCGTGGAGATCAGGTGGTCACCCCGCTCGCGGATGTCGCCCCACTTTTCGATCAGCAGGCTGTCCGTGCCCGGCTCCTGCTGGACGAGGTGCGTATCGAGCAGATAGGTATTTTCGCCATTGATCGCGCTTTCGACCGTCAGCGCGAGCACGCCCGCCCACGCCAGCCCGAACACGACCGCGCCCGCAACCAGCGCGCGGCGGTAGCGCCGCCAGAGCGTCCCGATCCACCGGGAAAGGTCGGCGCGGGTGAAGCGCGGCAGGTGAATCCCGCTCAGGAACAGCGCGCCCACGACCGGCAGCGCGATGATCCCGGCGGTCGTCAGCTTGGCGAGCACCGCCAGCGTGATCAGCGCGCCCGCGCCCAGCCCGCGCCGCAGCGTCGGACGCCGGACCACGAGCAGACTGCCCCAGGCCGCCAGCGACGCCAGCGCGCCCGCCAGCGGATCGGCCAGCGCGGTGCGGTCGAAAAACACCGCGAAGGGGACCAGCGCGTAAAAGATCATCGCGGGCAGCACCGCACGCCGCCCGAACAGCAGTTTGGCCGCTCCGCCCGCCGCCGCGCAGGTCAGCAGCGAGATCAGCGCGTTGGCCCAGCGCGACACGAGCAGTGTGCCTTCGCCCTGCGGATCGAACAGGCCGATCCAGTAGTAAAATAGCAGCTTGCCGTGGCTGGTTTCCATCGGGTTGTAGGCGAAATCATAGGCGGCCTGCGCGCGCCGGATGTGGTTGTATTCGTCCACGAATACGGGCACGGCGTCGGCGCGGTGCACGCGCAGCGCGAAGTGTCCGAGCAGCACGATCACGACCAGCAGGAGCGGTAAAAAGCGCTTGGCTGATGAAGACATATAACGACTCACTATCCGGGCAGGTTAAGGGGCGGGCGTGGCCTCGCGGGTCAAATTGGTGGCGATGTAGCCGATCCGTCCGTCGTCCAGCGTGATCTCGTGCCACTGATCGACCGTGTCGAGCACCTGGATGTCGCTGCCCGGCTGGAGCAGGGCGATCCGGTTGCACGTTTCGGCGGGGCAGTCGCGCACGTTGATGGGCTGCTGCGCCGTGACCACCCACGTGGTGAAGGGCGGCGTCGCGGTTGCGTTCGGTGTGGCACTGGCGCTGGGGGTGGTGGGACCGCTCGCGGTGGTGGGTTCCGGCTGCGCTGCCGGATCGGTGGTCGGCAGGGGGGCGGTGGTGGGCGCGACGGTTGGAACGATCTCCGTCTGGGAACTGTCGACCGAGTGCGACACGTAGCGGTCCGACATGACATACGCCGCGCCTGCCAGTCCCGCGCAGACGGCGGCAGTGACCAGCACGAACAGGAAGAAGTTTACCAGGCCCCTCATCCGCTGCTCCATCCTCGTACCGGCTGTCCAGACTGCCCGGTCCCTGGCGCGCGCCGTCCCTCTACGCACGCTGAGGGAAGCGCGGTTCGCCGTTCGACCGTGGGGAAACGGGATATGCGACTGTCTGGCCCGGCCCGTAGCATCTCACGTCAAGATTTTACGCCGCCGCGAGGGGAACGCAAAATGCGAGCGGCGGCCCGCCGGGTGTTATCCCCCAAACACTACCTGCGTCAGACGGTCGCCGTTGAGGTCGAGCACGTAGGCCGTGCCGTCGGCCATTTCCAGCAGGGCATGCAGCCCGGTCGAGAAGGGCCGCACGTCGCGCAGGGGCACGCCCGTCGAAGCGACCTCGCTGGTCAGGCGCACGGCGTCGCCGCTGCGTGTATCTTGCAGCACGAACTGGCCGCGGATTGTCGTCCACAGCAGCGCCGAATCGCCTTTGACGAACGTGACCGAGAGCCGGTTAAGTGGCGCGGCGATGTCGGGCACGGCGACGGGCGAGGTAAGGCCCCGGTCCACGATGTTGAGCACCATCACCTGATCCGTCCCGCCGTTGCCGATCAGCACGCGCGTCCCGGTCGCGTTCCACGGGAAGCCGAGATCCGTCTGCGTGGTGGAGAGGTACACCGCGCCGCCCGGCAGCCAGACTTCCTGCCGCCCCGTGCCGTCGGGATTCGTGCTGTAGAGGTGGCCGCGCTGGGTGTCGCCCTCGGCCAGCAGGCGGAACGCGAGAAGCTGCGCGCCGCCGTTGGCCCACGCGACGTGCCGCCCTTCGCCCGGCACGTACAACTGGCCGCTGCCGGTGTTATAGACGTACATCTGGAAGCGGTAGCAGCCGGAGTCGCCGCACGTATCGCGGTAGGCCGCCACGAACGCGATGTATTGGCCGTCCGGCGACCATTCGATCTCGTCCAGGTAGACGCGCAGCGCGTCCGGTTCGGCCAGCCCGTAGCTGTCCTGCGAGGCCGGGATCGAGCTGTGCTGCGGGAAGGGGAACAGCTCGGTTTCGGTGCCGTCCGCGTTCAGCAGCGTGACGCGCGTCATGCCCACCGGCTCCGGCAGCGCCGTATCGCAGCGCGGGATGCTGAGCACCTGCGAGCGCACCAGCAGCAGCCGGTCGCCTGCCGGGGCGGGGTGCACCGTGTAATCCAGCGCGGGCAGCGCCACGGCGGTCGGATCGGCGCGGGCGGCCTCGTCGGCCCACATCGTGCCGGTCAGACGATCCGGGCAGTTCTGCTCGACGCCGGTCAATCCCTGTGTCAGCGCGTCCAGCTCGACCGGCTGCCACGCGCTGGCGGGCGTCGCGTCGAGGGGGGGAATGGTGAACACGGCTTCCTGCCGCGCGGTGCCGTCTGGCGTGACGAAGAAGCGCGTCACGGTCGTCGCGTCGGGGCTGCGGCGGTAGGTGTACAGGCCGACGGTGGTCGGTTCCACGAAGTAATCGGTCGCGTTGCCTTCCGCCGCCCAACCGGTCACGCCGTTTGGAAGCTGGATCTGCCACCAGACGTAGTCCTGGTTGCACTGCGGCCCGTCGAGCACGGTGAACACGGTATCCGTCGCCAGCGCTTCGATCTCCGTCGCGCCGCCCGCGCCGGTCGCGGGCACGTTCTTCAGGCTGACCCCGAACGGCGACGTGACGCGGCCCGATCCGCCGATGGTGAGGCGCGGCGCGATCAGGCCGTCGCAGCCGCTTTGGGCCTGTACGCGCGTGGGATGGAGGACGAGCAGCGGGGCGATCAGCAGCAAACACACGACAGCGCCGGACAGCACCCGGCGCGCGGCGGAACCGGTCATGGTGGACTCTCCTGAAACGGGCGACTCGTGCCGATCATAACACGCGCGCGGTCCCTGTCACGGACGGCTTCCCGGCGGTTGGCCGATGCGTGCTCGGCGGGGTGGGAACCGTCGCGGCGACTGCGCTATGATATGCGAGCAGAAGACGACCGGGAATAGAGGCGGTATGGCAAGAAAATCCTGGATGCGATGGGCGGCGGCGCTGGCCCTGCTGGTGCTGCTGGCTGCGATCGTGACGGCGTGCGGCGGCGGTGGGCCGGTGCGGTTCGAGAACGCGCGCATGACGTCTGACAAGGACGGCGATCACGAGACGGATCGCTACGCGCGCGACGACACGTTTTACCTCGTCGTGGAGGTCAAGGGCGGGGGAGACGACGTGGTCTCGACGGCGGTGTGGCGCATCACGCAGGCGATGGGCATCCAGCCGGACTACACCATTGGCTCGTACTCGATCGAGGGCAGCGGCGGCAAGGTCTTTCATGCCCAGGCGCCCGAGGAGGGCTGGCCGGTGGGCCAGTATGCCGTCGATCTGTACCTGGATCAGGTGCTGCAAGACACGCTCGAATTTACGGTCGAGTAGCGGATTTTTCGCGTTTGGTGCTGGCGGAACAACGCCCAGGAGGCGAGATGAAACGTTTCCCGTTGGTTTTGTTAGTGGCACTACTGGTGATGGTGGCGCTGCTGCCGGGCGGCGCGGTGCGCGGGCAGTCCGATTCGGCGGAGGACGCGCTGCTGTCGATGCTGCGCTTCGTGCCCGACACGCCCGAAAATCGCAGCATGATCGTGTACGGCGATCCGGCGGCGTGGTATGAAAGCTGGGGCGTCACCGCGCCGCTTGAGGAGGATCTGATCCCCGATCTCGATGCGGATACGCGCGCGAAGCTGATGTTTGTCATGCCCGATCAGACGCTGCCGCCGGAGGCACTGGGCCTGCAATACATGCTCACTGCGCCGGACCAGGGCGACTATTACGGCTTCGACCTGTTCACCACCGATCGCTTCCTCTACGCGTCCAACCCGCCGGATGTCCTGACCGTGCTGGACGTGATCACCGAGCCGGACGCAATCGCGGCGGCGCTGACGTCGAACGGCTACGCCTCGGAAACGCTCGACGCGGGTACGCTGTTCAGCCTCAACGACGATTACGGCTTCGACCTCGCGTTCGAGGGCCCCGCCGTGGGGCGGATGGGCACGCTGAACCGGATCGCGCTGCTGGACGACGGCACGGTGCTGGTGGCCCGCGCGACGCCGGTCATCGAGGCGTCGTTGGCGGCGCTGGACGGCGACTCGGTCGCGGACCTGCCCACGTATCAGGCGGCGGTGGGCGCGCTGGGCGACGAGGCGCTGGCGCAGGCCGGATTGCTGGTCGGCACGATCTTCGTCGAAGGGCTGCAGGCCGAAGATCCGGCGCTGATGCTGTTCGGTCAGAACGTCACGCAGGAGCAGATCGACGCGCTGCAGGCGCAGATGGCCGAGCAGACCGATCCCCCGCTGGCGCCCTATTTGCTGACGGCGTTTGCGACGTTCCACACGCCGGGCGCGACGTCGCTGGTGCTGGCGGTGGTGTTCCCGGCGGGCGTCGATGCGCAGGCCATGGCGGACGTGCTGGGCGCGCGCATGCAAGACTATACGAGCCTACGCACGCAGCAGCCGATGTCCGATCTGTGGGCGCTCGATCAGGCGGTGGGCGTCGATGTGGACGGCCTGCCGATCGCGCTGGTGTCGATGCGGGTGGACGATCCGGAGCCGCTGGCCGAGGGCGATTCCGTCGGCAGTATGCGCGTGCTGGCGTGGCAGCAGATGATCTTCGCGCGCGATCTGGGCTTCCTGGCCGTCACCGCGCCGGAGGAGTAAGAAGCAGGGTGGGGTCGGCGGGGGCAGGGCGATGAGCAT
>NZ_DAISHJ010000059.1:0-9267 GCF_036822615.1 Aggregatilinea sp.
GTGACAGCCGGCTGTCCTGCACCGTTGCCCGCCGCACTGAAAAGTACGGTTGTGCCGCAGAGCGTGGTGCCCTGATAATCGTCCGTTCGGTCATGGGTGTGTGTGCTCTTTAGGAGACTCCGCGCGGACGGGTTGCGGCTCCAGGGCCTTGCGCGCCTCCATCAGGTGATGATGCGCATCGGCCAGGTGCTCGGCGACGTCCGTGCCGCCGCGCTGGTCGATGGCGTCCAACCAACTCACATAGAGCTGATCGCTGATGATCTGCAGGTCGCGGCGCAAATCCGGCGTGGGTGATGTGGGTCCAGGAATCATTCGTCCTCCTCGCTTGGCGGCGTAAGCCAGGTCCATATGGCCAGGCCGACGGCGATCAGCGCCGCGGCCACGAACAGGGCGGTCACAGGACCTCAGCCAGTGCGACGATCAGGAGCATCGCCGCGGCCAGGGTCAGCACCAGGCTGATCTCAAGCGCCCAGCTCGTGCGCGGGGTGGCACGCCGGGCGACCATCGCCTGGCGCTTGCGGGTGGCGCTGCGGTAGTCGCTGGTCGCGCCGATCGGTGTGTGCGGGCGGTAAGGTCCGTGATTCATGGCCGTGCTCCTTCTAGTCACTAACGGTCACTCTTAGGAGTCACCACTAAAAATGAGCGCCTAAGAGCTAGAACAACCGTGCTACACTGTGCAAGACTCGCACGGTGTGCCGATTCGTTGTACCCTCTCCATACTCTCGGCTCTCGCGTGCGGCGCTGACCTGCACACGTGAAAGGGGGCCTCAATGTCAGCACCCGGGCTGGATGCCACTATCCGGCGTTACCTGCAGCACTACTCGAACGACAAAACGAGGGAACATGCCAGTTATGCGCTGCGCGCGCTGCCCGCCGTGCTGGGGGAGGCGACGCCGCTCGACGCCATCACGCCGGACGACCTCGACGACTGGAACGACCGGCTGAGCGATCAGGGCTACGCGCCTTCGACGCTCGCCACCCGCCGCCGCCACGTCAAGGCGTTTTTTAACTGGTGCGTGAAGCGCGAGCTGCTCGACCGCAGCCCGGCGCGCTTCCTGGACGTCCGGGAGCCGCGGCGCAGCCTGGTCAACAAGGCCATGCCGGAAGCGGTCCTGCGTGACGTCCTGCAGCTCGCCCGGCGGCACCCGTACCGCATGCTGGCCGTGCGCAACACGGCGATCCTGGTCCTGATGGCCACCTACGGCGCGCGCGTGGGCGACGTCGCGCGGTTGGTCACCGGTGGCGTGCTGTTCGATCGCGAGCTGCTGGTCCTGAAGGTGAAGGGGTCGAAGGAGGTCGAGCTGCCGCTCATGGCCGAGGTCGAGCAGGTCCTGCAGCTCTGGTGGGCGATGCGGGCAGGCCTGCACCCCGCGCCAGGCCACGATACGCTGTTCGTGTCCACGCAGGGGCGGGGTGGGGAGCGCTGGCCGCCGTTGAGTACGGCGGCGATCCGGGCGCTGGTCGAGCGTCTAAGCCAGGAGGTCTGCGGCACCGCGTACGGACCGCATTCGATCCGCCACTGGCGCGGCCAGAGCCTCGCCGACAGCGGTACAGCGCCGACGGTCGTGCAGCACGTACTCGGGCACGGCGACGTCCAGACAACGCTGCGGTTTTATTACAACCAGGATATGGAGCGGGTTGCGCAGGCGCTGGAGGCACACCAGCCGCCCGCGCCGGAGGAGGAACCACCGAAACCGAAGATCATCCCGTTCCGGCGTATAGTTTAGAACACTTGTGCGGTATACGGGTAGTATAGCACAATGAGTGAGGATGCGCCGTCAGCGTGACAAAGGTCCTCCCGGCGGCGCGGGCCCCAAAACAAAACCGGCGGTGCTGGTCAGCACCGCCGGAATGGACCAGTGAAAATACTGCGTCGTTACGAAGCCGAACGCGCCTCGAGCTGAGCAGCCTGGTCGATGGTGCGCCAGTCGTAGTGCGCGCCACCGATAACACCGTCGGTGTCCAGCGGACCGGTCACCCACGGCTTGGTGAGCTGGTAGACCGTACGCATGTAGAGCGGCAGGATCGGGAATTCGCCCTCAGGACCGAAGGCCATTTCCTCGATGCGGTAGTACAGCTCTGCGCGGACAGCCTGATCGGATTCCTGAGCCGCCTGCGAGATCAGGTCGTCGATCTCGGTGCAGGGACGCTTCACGCTGTTTTCAGCTTCGCAGGCCAGCAGGCCGGCGTCGAAGACCCAGTTGTTGGCGTCAGGATAGTCGGGGCCCCAGCCGAGCGTCCACATGTTGGGACGATCTTCCGTGGGGGTGTCGGGGTCGGTGGATTCGAGCAGAACCGAGAATTCCTGTTCTTCGATGGTGAAGACGCTCGGGTCGCAGCCCAGTTCGCGCTCAACCGATGCGGCCAGGAATTCGGCCCAGGTGCCAGCGCCCTGGTAGGTCACGATCTCGATGTTCGGGAAGCCTTCGCAGCTCGGGTAGCCAGCGGCCTCGATTTCGGCCTTGGCGTACTCAGGATCGTAGCCGACACCCACTTCGTTGATGGGCGGCGCGCCAACCATGCCGGGCGGGGTCAGGTGGATCATCGGGACACCACGGCCCTGGACGATCTCCTGGATGAAGGCATTGCGGTCAACCGACGCGGAGAACGCGCGGCGAGCGTGAACGTCACCGAACGGTTCCTTGTCATAGCCGAACGCGAAGTAGTACACCACCAGGTCGGAAACCTGGCTCAGCTGGTCCTGGTAATCGGGATCGCTGAGGATCGACTGCACTTCAGCAGCCGGCACGCCAGAGCGGTCCACCTGATTGTCCTGGTACAGAGCAAGCGTCGTACCGGCGTCTTCCACGATGGTGACGATCACGCGTTCCACGTTACCGGGGCCGCGCAGATCTTCGGGGATGTACGGGTTGCTGACGTACACACGACGGACACCACGCACCCACTCGTCCATGACGAAGGGGCCATTGGTGGTCAGGTTACCGAGCTCGGTCCAGTCGTCACCAAATTCCTGGATGATTTCCTGGGGAACCGGGCGCAGCATCCACATGGTGGTCATGCTGAAGAAGAAGCCAGCGGGGAACAGCAGGTGAACGGCCAGGGTCGTGTCGTCGAGGGCTTCAACCTGAACGAGGTCGTAGTCCGCATCGGTCACTTCGCTGATGTCCTTGCTGTGCATGTCGCCGCAGCCAGCGATCACGGACGCAGCCACCGCGCCGTACAGGTCCGCAATACGCGGGTCGCACGCACGCTGCATACCGTAAACGAAGTCCTGGGCGGTCACATTGCGCACTACTTCACCTTCGTCGCTAACCGGGTCCCAACGCACCCACGGCACGTCGTCACGCAGGTGGAAGGTCCAGGTCAGACCGTCTTCGCTGGTTTCCCAGCTCGTGGCCAGCTCGGGGTTGATGTTGCCGGGCGTGGTCGGGTCAGAGTCGGTCAGGCCCAGGAACAGGTTTTCGATCGCGGTGATCGACACTTCGTCGGTGGCACGGGCCGGGTCCAGCGAGCTGATCTGCGCGCCGTCGGTCACGTAGTAGGTCACCGGCTCGGCTGCCTGCATGACACTGGTGAGGGTGAAGTCGGCATCGCTGGCGAGGGCAAATCCGGTCGGCACGAGCGCCATAACCATGCTCATAATAACGAGAATGGCGGGCAGTGCCTGCTTTGTGGTTTTAAGCATTCTTCGCTCCTCCTAGAGCTTGTCAGATCCACAAGTCGATTGGGGATACTTTCTGTCCTGACCGGCCACGTCGCCCCGGCAAGCGTGGTCAGACAGTGTTGGCTCGGTGCGCCTCCTTCCGGCTACAAACTTCCGCGAACAGCCTTAAAGAAAAAAGTGAGTATTGGCTCCTAAAAAATAAGTTGGGCGTGTGCTCAAAAAACAGTGCGCGCGCAGACGAGCCTCACAAACCGGCAACACGCATGCGCGCTAGTGACAAACTGATAGGGTTGGTACGTATAGTTGGATAGAACTGGATCAGGTTGCAGTTGTGTCTATGCATAACGCCGCTCGTGAACCGTTCCAGTCAGGCGAAAAGTAGCTGGGCATGAAAGAAACCGGCTACCTAAATCTTATATAACACGCTCAACCATTTTGCAAGTGGTCGAGTTTGTTCATTTTGTTGAACTTTCCCGACTACCACAAACGTGGTTGCTCTGCTGATATTACTCACAACCTCTGCAATTGGTTCGATGCAGGCTGGATTTTGGTTTACGTCTACTGCTCGACCGGTTCCCAAACGTATTCCATGTGAGATGCTGTTTCGCGCGCGGTGGCGACCCCCAACAGCCGCTGCACGACGTACAGCGCCGCGTCAAGCCCCGCCGTAATGCCCGCCGAGGTGATGACCTGACCGTTGTCCACGTAGCGCTGACCGTCCACGACGGTGCACTGCGGCGCAATCGCCGCCAGCTCTTCGAGCGCGCCGTGGTGGGTGGTGGCGCTCAGGCCGTCGAGCAGGCCCGTCGCGCCCAGCAGCAGCGCCCCGGTACAAATCGACAGCACGATCTCGGCGTTTTTGGCCTGCTGGCGGATGAAGTTGACCATCAGCGGGTTCTTGCGCTCGTGGCGCGCGCCCAGACCGCCGGGGATGATCAGAATGTCGGCCTGGATGGCATCCGCAAACGTGTAGTAGGGCGTGATCCACAGACCGCTGCGCGTGGTGATGGCTGGCGACCTACGTTCGGCGACGGTGGTAACGGCAAACGGAACCAAGCCGGTGGCACGCTGACCGGTGATGGCAAACACCTCCATTGGACCGCAGAAGTCCAGGGTGTCGACGTCGTCAAATAAGGTGACCAGAACATTTCTAGCCATAAGTTTAGTGTCTCTCTTGCCCTCTAAAGGTTGTATGACAACCGTCATTATACCCGCTGCCGGCGCTGATGCTCGTTTCAGAGGGGAATCGCCGGATTTGGGTGAACCTCATTATTATAATGATATTCCCTTCGGGGCGCGATTGGTATTTTGAAGCGGAGGGAATCACGATCTGCTCGCAGGACAAGAGACGCGGAACGCCGGAACGGGCGCTCTCCTGCGAGGGGAGGGATATGGCCGGATGTGGACGCGGGGGCCGGGAAGCCTGGGGCCGCCCCCGCCGGGATGCCGGTTATTCGAGCGCGCCAAGAGCCTCGACGTGCAGCGCGGGTTCCTGATGCGATTCGCGCAGGCCCTCGGTGAAGATCAGCACTTTGTGATCGATGTGGTCGCCGTTTTGCAGAATGACGTGCTCCACGTTCACCACACGCAGATAAACGGGCGGGAAGCTGTCGTCGTTGCAGCTCATCGGGTTGATGACATCCCCGACGCCGATCCGCTGGAACGGCATGCTGCTGGCGAACGATGCGGCGATAGCGCGCTGGCTATCCGGCTCGTAGATTTCAAGATGATAGGCAATGGGCAGCAGTAAGGCAGCCATGATTGTCAGTACATCCCCCCGGAACGGTATCTGTGAGCGCTGGGGCCGATTTGATGCGCCCCTATTGCATCCATCATTACACCGCTGTGCGATTTTCGCAACCGTCACACGCGATGCCTTCGCGTGCGACGGGGAGGACCTGAACAAAAATTTACACTTCACATGGCCGGTTTACGGTTTATAGGGCGTCATCTCGGCCCAGTTTTGGCCGATGCGAGCGTCGGCGCGCAGGGGCGCGTCGAGCTTGAAGGCCGATTCCATCACGTCGATCACCAGCGGCGCAACGCGATCCATTTCCTCGTCGGGCCCTTCGAGCACCAATTCGTCGTGCACCTGCAAGATCATCTTAGATTGGTAGCCGCCGTCCTTCAGGGCTTTTGAAAGGTTGATCATCGCGATCTTGATGATGTCCGCCGCCGTGCCCTGCACCGGCATGTTGATCGCTTCGCGCTCGGCGCGCTGGTAGGCAGGCGTACGGGAGGGTTTGCCGCCCCGGTCTTGCAGGATGGGGAAGTAGCGCCGCCGCCCCAGCAGCGTCTCGACGTAGCCGCGCTGGCGGGCCTGTTCGAGCGAGCCGTCGAGGTAGGTGCGCACGCCGGGGAACTGGTGGAAATAGTTGGAGATGAAATCTTCGGCTTCGGCCAGGGTTAGCTGGCTGTCGCGGGCGAGGCGGAACGCGCCCATGCCGTACATCAGGCCGAAGTTGACCGACTTGGCGAAGCTGCGCTGCTCGTAGGTGACGGCGTCGAGCGGCACGTTATAGACCGCCGCCGCCGTCGCGCGGTGGATGTCTACGCCGTGGCGGAAGGCGTCGAGCAGGGCTTCGTCCTGGCTGTAGTGCGCCAGAATGCGCAACTCGACCTGGCTGTAGTCCACCCCCAACAGGCTGCACCCTTCCGGCGTGATGAAAGCGTGCCGCACGCGGCGGCCTTCCTCGGTGCGGACGGGGATATTTTGCAGGTTCGGATCGATCGACGAAACGCGCCCGGTGGCCGTGCCGGTCTGGTTGAAGTGGGTGTGCACGCGCCCGGTGCGCGGGTTGATCAGGCTGGGCAGGGCGTCCACGTAGGTGCTTTGCAGCTTGCTCAGCTCGCGCCACGCGAGGATCTTTTCGACGATGGGATGCGCGTCGCGTAGGGAGTCGAGCACGTCGGCGGCGGTGCTGAGGCCGTGCGTGGTCTTGCGCAGGCCCTCGGTGGGCAGCTTGAGGCGGTCGAACAGGATCTCGTTGAGCTGCTTGGGGCTGCCGATGTTGAAGGGACCCTCGCTGAGCGTGTAAATGTCGTCCGCGATGGTCGCCAGCCGCGCGCCCAGGTCTTTGCTGAGGGCGTTCAGGTAGTCCACGTCGAGCAGGACGCCTTCCATCTCCATATCCGCGATGACGGGCACGAGCGGCATTTCGATCTCGCTGAACAGCTTCCAGGCGTTGCGCTCTTCAAGCTCCGGCTTGAGCAGCTCGACCAGCCGGTGAGTCAGCACGGCGTCGGCGGCGGCATAGGGCGCAGCGCGCTCGACGGGCACGCGGTCCATCGTGATCTGGTTTTTGCCGGAGCCGATCAACTCGCTGATTTCGGTCATGCGCACGCCGGTCCGCACCCAGGCGAGGTTCTTCAGGCCGAGATTGCGGCTGGTGGGGTCGCAGACCCATTCCGCGATCATGGTGTCGAAGGTGATGGGCCGCACGTCGATGCCGTAGCGGCGCATGACGACCAGATCGTAGGAGGCGTTGTGTGCGTATTTGGGAATGTCCGGGCTGGTCATGGCGGGCCGGATCGCATCCATCACCTGCTGGAGCGGAAGCTGGCGCGGCGTGTAGCCTTCGACCAGATCCGGTTGCGTGACTTCGGTGGAATAGGGCGCGTTGGTCGGGATGTGGCCGACCGGGATGTAGTAGCCTTCACCGCCATCGACTGACAGGGAGATGCCGACCAGATCGCCCACCATGCGGTCGATGGAGGTCGTTTCCACGTCGAAGGTGATCGCTTCCGCCGCGTCGAGGCGTTCCACGAGCAGCGCGAGCTTTTCCTCGTCGTCCACGATGGCGAAGGGGACCGGGGCTTCTTCGGGCGCAGGCTCGGCCTTGGGCGCTTCGGCCACCTCGAACATCGACAACTGCTGGACGCCGCCGGTGGTTTCGGTCCGCACGGGCGCGCCGGGCAGACGGTCGATCAGCGAGCGGAATTCGAGTTCGCGGAACAGGGCTTCCACGGTGGCGTACTCGTAATCGTGCGCGACACATTCCGGCAGACGGATGGTTACGGGGACGTCGGTGCGGATGCGCGCCAGCTCACGCGAGAGGAACGCCATCTCGCGCCCGGCTTCGAGCTTGTCGTGGGTCGCGCCTTTGATCTCGTCCAGGTGCTCGTAGAGGTTCGCCACGGATCCGTAGGCTTTGATCAGGTTCTGCGCGCCCTTTGGCCCGATGCCCTTGACGCCGGGGATGTTGTCGGAGTTGTCGCCCATCAGGCCCTTGAGTTCGACCAACTGCGGCGGCTCAAGACCGTCGTATTCCTCGCGGAAGCGGTCCAGATCGAACACCTGCGCGTCACCCTGGCGCTTGCCGGGAAGCTGCACGCTGGTGCAGTCGGTGATCAGTTGGAGCAGGTCGCGGTCCCCGGTGATGATACGCACCGCGCAGCCGTCGCCCTCCGCCTGGGGCGCGATGGAGCCGAGCACGTCGTCGGCCTCGTAGCCGTCCAATTCCAGGATCGGGATGTTGAACGACTGGATCAGCTCGCGGATGCGGTCCATCTGCGTGCGCATCTCGTCGGGCATCTTCTCGCGCGTGCCCTTGTATTCCTCGAACAGCTCATCGCGGCCCGACATGCCCTTGTCGAACGCCACCGCGAGGTATTTGGGGTGCTCGTTGAGGATGTCGATCAGCGTGCGCGCGAAGCCGTATACGGCATTGGTCGGTTCCCCGCTGCGCGTGCTGAAGGTTTCGATGGGCAGGGCAAAGAACTGGCGATAGGCGAGGGCGTGGCCGTCGATCAGGACGAGAACAGGGCGATCCATGGCGCGATCCTTTTCCGTAGAAGTTGAACGGATGTGCGTAGAGTATACCACTGCCGCCCCTGTACGACGATGGGCGAGTGCGCTTTTTGAGGGGTGAATTTATTCATTTACATGTATTTTATTGACTGGCATATTAATTAAACCATATACTTTAAGAATAGATCGCACCAGTCTATAAGACTGAGATTACATCGCAGCCCCGTTTTACGAAGGAGCAGTTGTGTCATGAAGGTTTTTCCACGCCTTGCCCTCGCTTTCGCTTTGATCGTCACACTCGCCCAGTTCGCTCCCAGCCCGCGCCAACACGTATCCGCCCAGGGGGATGAGTCCACACTGATCCCCGATACGCCGACCATCATTACGCTGACGGCGGGCCAGCCCGTCACACGCACGTTCGAGGTGTCGCAGGGCAGCGCGTTCGCGCTGCGGCTAACGCGGCTGACCGATTTCCCGTTTTCCGCCGTGCTGCTGGAACCGGGCGGCGCGACCGTGCCGTTGAGTCCCGGCCCGGATGGGAATGTCGCCTATGACAGCGGCGCGGATCTGCCCGCAGGCCCGTATACGCTGCTGGTGCAGTCTGCCGTGGGCGGCGATATGCTGGCGCAGCTCAGCTTCCAGACCGCCGCGCCGGAGCCGCTGGCCTTCGGGCTGACGGTGGTCGATCTGACGGACGCCGAGCACCGGTACGCGCTTGCCCCGCCGCCCGAGCTGCCCGATCCGACCGAGCTGATCATCGACACGCTACCGTACGATATGCTCGCGCCGCTGACGCTGCCCGCCGTCATGGTGCTGGACGTGGAGACGGGCGAAACGGTGTTTTCGACGGTGGGCGGGCGCGTGCCGCGCATGACTGCAATCCTGCCGCCGG
>NZ_DAISHJ010000059.1:9307-30723 GCF_036822615.1 Aggregatilinea sp.
CCCAGCCGCTGGCGGTCAACATCAACTGGAACCCGATCCCCGACGTGGTGATCACGCCGCCGCCGGGATCGGCCTCCGCGACCCAGACGCTCACCTCCTCATCGGGCAGCGGCTCCGGCGGCGGAAGCTGCACGCTGGCATTCGACGGCCCGGTCAATGTGCGCAGCGGGCCGAGTACCACCACGGGAATCATCGGCGGCGTGAGCGCGGGCGATACGCTGCCCGTCACCGGGCGCAGCGCGGACGGGAAGTGGTGGCAGGTCAACTATAACGGGCAGACCGGATGGGTGTCGGCGGGCCTGCTCCAGATCGATCCGCAGGGGGCCTGCGACGCGGTTCCGACCGCCGGAACGCCCGCGCCCGGCCAGACCTATACCCCGCAGTACACCTATACCCCGACCGTGACCGGCACGCCGCCCACGGCCACGTATACGTACACGCCGCCGCCGTATACCTATACGCCGACGTACACCCCGCCCGCGGTTACGTACACGCCGACCTACACCCCGCCTGCGGACCAGGTCGCGCCGACCTACACGTATACGCCCTCGTATACGCCGACGTTCCAACAGCCGACACACACGTATACGCCGAGCTACACGCCAACCACACCGCCCGCGGCCCAGATCGCACCGCCGGATTCAAACTATGCGTTCAACGTCGCGCTGGACACCACCGGCTCGTTCACGGAATTCGTGTCCTATCCCGGCGGCGACACGCAGGATCGCGTGGGCTACACCGTCACGGGGATGAATCCCAACGTGGCGTTCAGCGGCGGGCGCGCCCGGCTGGTGATCGCGGCAAGCTGCTTCGGCAACGGGCTGGAGTACGTGCAGTTCTTCACCGCGGGGAACACGTTCGGCTGCGGCCAGACCATTCTGGATACCGAAATCACGTACGAACAGCGTACCGGATTGGTGACCATCAACGCGGTGGGTGGGGAAGGAACCTACGTGCAGTGGGTGGTGACCATCTCGGTGACGCGCATCAATTAACGGGTTCGCTGGCAGGCGCGCGACGGAATAGTTCAGCCGGGGAGGACGAAGGAGCCTCCCCGGTATTTGTGTGGGGATGGTGGCCGGAAATGGGGCGAAAAAACTGCCTTCCAGGGGAGGCAGCGGACATAACACCTTTTTATTTATAGTATCGGGACTATTTATGGATTGATTTTTATAGATGTTAAGCCTTATTTTAATATCAGAAAGAATTATCGTTTAATGTGGAACAGAAACGGAGGTTGTGAAAACCACGGTATGACGCGCGCTCGATTGTTCTTTACCGCAGCTCTCATCCTCACCCTTGCCGCCGCTGCCGTCGTGGGGCCGCTGGCCCCAACGGCACACGCCCAGGGAGATACGACGCTCCCATATAACCAGCCGACCATCGTCAGCCTGACGGCGGGCCAGACCGCCACCCGCACCTTCGAAGCGTTCGCCGGAGACAGTTTTACGCTGACTCTTTCGCCCCTATCCGCCTATACGTATACCGCCGTGCTGATCGATCCGGGCCAGAGCGCCACGCTGCTGACGCCCGGCCCTGACGGCACGGTTGCGGCGACGTTCGATTCCATCCCACAGGGGGGACTGTACCAACTGGTGGTGCAGGCCGCGGCGAACGGCGACATGCTCATGATGTTAAACGGCACGGCCATCGAGCCGGTGGCGCTGACCCCAGGGCAGACGGTCGTGGATCTGGGCACGCAGCCGCTGCGCTTCAGCCTGACGCCGCCCGAAGGCGTGCCGTCGATGTTCCTGTCGATCGCGCCCGTGCTGGAAGATCCGGCGGCTCCCGGCACGCTGCCGGGCCTGAGCCTGATCGACGCGGCGCGGGGCGCGACGGTGCTTGCGCTGGAGCCAGGCACGCTAGGCCAGATCATGACCGTGCTGCCCGCGCCGACCGTGTTCTACCTGTCCCTGGACCCGGTCGCCGTGCCGCAGCAGCTTATGATCACGTGGGACGTGACGAACGGGATCGTGCCGCCGGGCGGTGTGGCGACGGGAACGCCTGCCAGCACCACCGGGGCGTGCCAGCTTTCCTTCAGCGGGGGCGTGAACGTTCGAGGCGGGCCGAGCACCGCCTACGGCATCCTGGGCATCGCGTCGCCGGGCACGGTGCTGCCGGTTACGGGCCGCTCCTCGGACGGCGGCTGGTGGCAGGTGATGTTCAACGGCATGTCGGGCTGGGCGTCCGCCGGACTGACGACGGTCCAGACGATGGGCGACTGTTCCGCCGTGCCGATCGCGTCTGCGCCGCCGCTGCCGCCGACGCCGATCCCCTCACCGACCGGCCTGGAGACCGCGACGCCGACGATGGGCGCGACCGCGACGCCTACCGCAACTTACACGATGGAATATACGCCGACGCCGACCGCCACCTGGACGCCGATGCCGACGCTGAGCATCACGCTGGTGCCGATCACGATCGTGCCCCTGACCCTCGTGCCGCTGACGCTGATCCCGGTCACGCTGGGGCCTTAGTTCTTGCTTTCGCTTTGGACGCCGCTGCTCATCCGCCGGTGCATGAGGTGGGTGAGCAGCGGCATAAAACTCCGTTCGGAAAGTTAGAATAAGGGGGTTTCTTTGATGAAGTTTCGACGTTTAAAGTGGGTGGGTGTTTCGTTATTCATCCTCATGCTGGTGGGCACGAATCTGATTCCGCCAGCGCACGCGCAGGAAGCCGTCCTAGAATTTACGTCCGTCAGCGCGTCTTGCATGGAAGGCGCTTATACCCTGCATGGCGAGGAGATCCTGTTCGGTTTCAGCCCGTTTGGGCTGCAACTCGCAGCGGCGCAGCCTGCAAGCTCGTATTTTGTGGAGGCGCGGGACGCCGATGGCACGTTCCTGGGCAGCAGCGGCGGCCCGTTCGATCCGTTCATGACGGCGGATTATTCGGGCACGATCGCGTTTTTGAGCGAGCCGACTGGCCCCACGGTGACGTTTTACCTGTACTATGACGCCGTGATCCCGCTTTCTGCGCCGAGCCTGTTCGGTGGGCTGGGCAGCGCACACGCACAAAGCGATCCGACCGAGGCGAACGATACAATGCCGGCGGACTACACGCCCTGCGCGGCGCCGGGCACGCCCATCACCTCCGCGCCGCTGTTGCCCGCTCCCGGCTGCGATCTGGTCGATTTGACCGGAGCGGTGGTGGGGCGGTTCATCACCAGCACGCACGCGTACTATGCCCCCAGCCTGAACGCGCTGACGTATCCCGTGATCTCGATCAAGGAAAACGAGACGCTGTGGGTCTTCGGACAGGATTCGACGCACGCCTTCTACAAAGTGCTGCTGGGGTGCAGCAAGCTGTGGGTCCCGGTGGCGTCGATGGCGCCGGACTATGCGTATCCGTGGTATGGCACGCCGCTGCCCACGACCGTCGTAAAGTAGGGGCGGCGAGGCGCGGAGCCTCGTAAGCGGAACGGTTCCGCAGCAATCGACCTGTCACAAACGAGAAAGGGTAGAGCGCACCGCTCTACTCTTTTTTTGTGCCGGGGATAGGCCGAGTGTGCCGTCGATGTGAGGATAAATGATGGGAATTAATATGAAGTATCAATTTATAAATTCTTTCTTAATGTGAATTTTATTGGCGCACCATATACTAAACATAAAGGAAGCAATAACACATTCGTTAGGTCAGTTTCTATGTGGGGTGTACAGTGAAAATCTCGCGCATTAAGCTTCTCGGTTTCGTGATCGTCGTCGTGCTACTGGCCGCAACCAGCGTCATCCCGCCCGCGCGCGCTATTGGCCTGCCCGATATCGCATTTTCCTCGGCAGACGCCTCGTGCCTGATCGCATCGTACAGCTTCCACGCCGAGATCGACCATCCGATCGCCAACCATTCGTTCAACCTGTTTGGGACCGGCGCTGCGTCGGCGGGCAGGTCTTCCATTCCGGTGAAAGTCCTCATCGCCGACGCCACGTCTGGCAACGTGCTGGGCGAGCACTATTACGATGTGAACTGGGACGGCGGCGACTATCGCGGCTCGGTGCAGATGCACAGCTCGTATATCGGTGACGTCACGTTCAGCCTGTTCCTCAACGAACGGTTCAGCTCGTATACGCCGTCCAACCGTCTGTTCGGCCCGGCGGCAGCCAGCGCAGAGGTCGGTTCGACGCTGCTGGATCAGGTGACCGTCACGTACAAGCCGTGCGAAGAACCCGAAGCGCCCCGTCCCGGCCCGGACATGGTCGATTTGACCGGCGCCATCATGGGGATGATCGCCAGCGATACGCCCGTGTACTACGCGCCGAACCTTGAGGCGCTGGTGTACCCGACCACCGCACTGCAGCAGGGTAAGACGGTCTGGGTGCTCGGTATGGACGAGTCGCACGAATGGTACAAGATCCAGTTGGGGGCCAATGCACTGTGGGTCCCGGCGTCTACGGTGATCACCGACGGCGAACCCCTGTGGAACAACGCGCCGCTGCCCGAAACGATCGTGGGCCACTAAAACACGCACATCGCCGCTCGCGGTTCAACGCGAGGAGAACGCAAGCGCCCTGGCTCCCCCCGGGGCGCCCTCGCTTCGGTGTGTGGGGGAGAGTAAAAGACGGGTGGAGCGTAACGCCCCCCGTTTTTCTTTTTGGCGGGCGATGCAAGCATCGCCCCTACGGAATCAGGAGCGATCGGGGTTTGGTGAGCCGGTCGTTTTTGGCGAGTGGGCAAACGCGAGGGCCGGATCAAAACCGGGCGGAGCAAGCCCCGCCCGTACGGATCGTGGAAGAACGAGCGCGTCAGAAAACCGCGCGCTCAAAAAGCGCGGCACGCACTAGCGCTGGTACTGGTATGCGGCGAAGCGCGCCATTTCGCGGTCGGTGAGCTCGCGGGGCGGGGTGATGACGTAGTAGCCATCCGCCCAGAACTGCCCCGACGCGTCCATCATCTCGGGATAATACGCGGCGGCGGCGCTGGCCGTTTCGTCCATAAAGATGGTGACGGCGGCGTCGGGCAGGGTCTTCTGCGGAATGTTTATGCTCAGCAGGATCGAGTCCGGGCCGATTTCCAGCGCGGGCACATCCCACCCGTTTTCCCCGGCGACTTCTCCGATCCAGTTGCGCAGGTCTTCCAGTAGATCGCCTTCCAGCGCGATCCGGCTCGGATCGGCTACCAGCCAGAAGCAGGTGTAGGCCGTGGTGGGCTGCTCCGGCTGGGGCGCGACGACGGCGCTGCCCGTCTCGCCGGGGGCGTGGTGGGCGGCGGCCTGCTCCAACGCCTGCTCGGCGGCTTCGCGCAGCTCGTCGGCGGAGAGCGCTTCCGCTTCGGGCTCCTCGGGTTCGATCCGTTCGGTGGGCGGTTCGTCGTGCGCTTCGTCGAACGCGGCGGGGGCGCTGTCGGGCACGCTCGCCAGCGAGGTGCTGATGCGCTGCGCCAACCGGCGCGTGGCGTGAATCGACATCCCGGCGTGGAAGATCATGCTCAAAATGAGATCATCCTCGATCACGGTGCTGTAGAGCATAAACTCGCCCATGTCGGGCAGGCGGATGTAGCGCATGAGGGTGGGCAGCGTGGTGCTGCTGGTTTGCCACGCGGTGATCACCATCTCGTACAGGCGATCCATCGCAATGACGGGCATGTCGCCCGCTTCGGCCAGCCGCTGCCCGCCGCGCGTCAGAAGCACGGCCTGGGCCGAACTTTCGAGCGCGAACCGCGTCAGCTCGACGGCGGCATGCGCCAGCCGGGCGTCTTCTTCCGTATCGCCTTCGAACATGTCCGGCGCGAAAAACGTATCGGCGTCCACCGCTTCCAGCGAATACGGCTCCGGCTCCTGGGAGGCTTCCTCCGAGTCGTACTCGTCGTAGGCTTCCGCGCCAAGCGCTTCCCGGCGCAGCCAGTCCGTTTCGCTGGCGGGGGCCTGATCCCATGCCCAGGCGTCCTGCTCGCCAGCGGCTTCATAGGTGGGCGGCTGCTCGGCGGCGGCCTCCGGGGGCTGCTCCGGTTCTTCGGGCGCGGGGGGCCGGAAGGCTGCTTCGGCGTCTTCGAGCAGACCCTCGAAGATCTCCGCGAGATCCTCGTCCGGGCCGTGCGTGGGCCGGGCGGGTTCCGGGGCGGCGGCGAAGAAGGCCTCGAACGCGGCATCCTCGTCGGTGAGGGCGGGCTGCGACGCGTCGTAGCCGTCGAACGGCGCGGTTTGCGATTCGGCGGGCGGCTCGGCGGGCGCGAATTCCGCTTCGTCGGCGAAGAAGGCTTCAAACGCAGCCTCTTCCTCGCTGGTGGGGGCGGGCTGGTCGTAGGCCTCGAACGGCTCGGCCTGCGGCTCGATGGACGGGCCGACGGTGGGTGGTTCCATAGCAGTGGGCAGTTCCATATCCAGATCGGTGAAGGAATCGAACGCCGCGTCGATCTCGTCCCGTTCCTCGGCGGTGAGCGGCTCGGAGAACTGGTAGGCGTCCAGCATAGGCGGCTCCATGGCGGGTTTTCCGGCCTCGGCCACTGCGTCGCCAGCCCAGGCGGGCGGCGTAATATCCGGCGGCGGGGCGATCTCGTCGGGCGGGGCGACCGGCTCTGCGGCAGGCACTTCCGGCGCACCGGCGGGCAGCCCCCACTCGTCCATCACGGAGCGCGACGGGCGGGTTTCCTGGCTGAAGCTGCCGAACATCTCATCGTCGGGCGGCGGCACGCTTTCGCCGGGGGCCTGATCGCCGAGCGGGCTGCTCGCGCCGCCTTTGTTCCACGACGGCAGCGGCTTGAGCTGCGGGCGCGGCGTTTGCGACTGGGGAATGTGGCGCTCGATCTCCGACAGCAGCGCGTCCAGCGAAAACTCGGAGCTTTCCGCCGACGAGACGGCGTTGAGGGCCTGAGTCGCGGGGTAGGTGGCCGCGTCGTCTTCGTCCGCGTCCCCGGCCTGGGGCGGCAGGTAGGAGATTTCCGGCGTGTCGGGCAGGATGCCGCCCGGCTGGTAATCGGCCAGCCAGGCCGGATCTTCGTCGTTCAACAGATCCTCAAACGCCGCGCCCTGCGCTTCGGCGCGCAGATCGTCGAGCGACACATCATCCAGCCCCAGGGCAGCGATGCTGTCGCCGGTTTCGTCGATGTCGTCGATTTCTTCCCCGGCCAGGGCTGCGAGCACGCCTTCAAAAGACGGGTCGAACAGCCCGCTCATCACCTCGCCAATGGTTTCCATGCCCGCGCCGCTGGCGGTCGCGCCGGATTCGCCCGAATGCTCGTCGTGCCGGATCGCGTTCAGCAGGTAGTCGAGCGCGCCGGAGGTGGCGCCCGTGTCGTCGCCCGGCTCGTGGGCGGCCTGTTCGGCGGCCATCGCGGAGAGCAGCGCGTCCAGCGGGTTGCGCGCGGCGCCCTGTTCTTCGGTCATGCGCAGCGACTCGACCAGATCGTGAAATTCGCGGTCGCTGGTGGAGCGTTTCGGCTCGTTGACCGGGGACGACTGGGCGACGGCGTCGAGCACTTCCCCGAACTCGGACGAAAAGTGCCCCTGGTGGTCGGTGGCGAGGAACTGGCGAATGCTGTCGAGATCCTGGTTGGGCACGGTGGGCGTGTCTTCGGGATCGATGGGCGGCTCGATGCCGAAGCCGCGTCCCCCCGCGTTTGGCCCGGTCCCCAGCCAGCCCTGTTCGAGCATGAGGTCGTCCAGCGTTTCCGTTTCGGCCAGCCGCATGGTCGGATCAAGCTCGTCCGGCGCGGCTAAAATATCGGTCGCGTTGGGGTCGGGGCCGGGCTGGTCGAAGATGCGCGTGCCGCCTGTTTCGCCCTCGTACTCAGGCTGATCCGCTTCCGCCTCGTCCCACATGCCCGCCATTTCGTCCGTGACGCGCGACCATTCGCCTTCGGTGGGCGGGGCGGCGTCCACGTCGGAGAGCATGGTGCGCTCGACGTGATCGAGCAGCTCGGTGGGCGAGTGCGGTTCCGCCGGAGGCTCCATCAGGTGGCGCAGGCCGGGCGGCATTTCGGGCGGGGCGAAGACGTCCAGAATGGTTGCGTCCTCGTCTTCGTCCTCGTCCACTTCGGCGCGCGGATCTTTCGGGATGATGCGTTGGATGAGCGCCATCAGGTCGCGGGCGGCGTAGGGCTTGGGCAGCACGCCCTGGACGGTCAGATCCTGGGCCTGGGTGATCTGGCTTTCGGATTCGGGCGTGACGATGACCGCGAGGTTGGACTGGATGTGACGAAGCTGCTTGATGATCGCTACGGTGTCCATGTCGGGCACGGAAAAATCGAGGACGGCGATGTCATGGCGATGGTGGTGCAGGGCGTCTTCGGCGGCGAGACCATTGGCCGAGATGCTCACGTTGAATCGGCTGCTGTCGTCCAGCGCCTGTTTGATCCGCACCAGGAAGGGGATATCGGGATCGATGATTAAAACTCGGATTGCCATGACCGTTTCCCACCCTTTAAAGAGACGATTCGCATTGTACTTCGAGCGCTCAATCGGGGCAACGCCGACCGCTCCGACGCCCGCCGATCGCGCCTGCTGTGCGTGCCGCCCGGTGTCCCGCACACCGAAAAACGCGGCTGGTATCGTTTGTATCTTTAGCAAACCGCAGCGCAGGGCCAAACCTTACCGATCAGGGTGGAGAGGGGCAAAATTGCCGGTCTGTGCTTCTCGATCCCTACCTCTCGCCTGCGCAGATGCCCGCCGTGCGCCGTCAGTCCGTGACGGGGAGGGCCGCGCCGCACGTGCCCTCGGTACGCAGCCACTGCGTATTGTTGATGGTCCATACCGGATCGTCGCTGCCGTCGCGCTGGACCTTGTACCACGTCGTCGCCGCGTTGCGCCCGATGACGCGGACTGTCTCGCCTGTATCGAACTGGCCCAGGCGCGCGGCGTTCGTGCCCGGCCCGGCGCGGTAGTTCAACTGCGCGACCATGACGCGCCCGGTGCACGCACCGGACCCGTCGCCGCTGCTGGCCGCTGTGCCGGAGACGACGAGCGTCAATTCCGCCGGATCGCTGACCGCGCTGCCGTTGAGCGCGTAAATTTCCAGGGTGAATGTGCCTTCGTGATCCGGCTCCCACACCAGGATCGCTTCGGTGGGGCCGGACTGGCCGGAGGGCAGCGCGACGCTGGATGCGACGCGGCCCCCGACGTTGATCTGAAAGCCGGTGGCGGTCGAGCCGGTGTTGACGGTGATATCGACGCGCTGGTTGGCCGGAACCTGCTGACCCTCGGCAGGGGAGACGATCTGCACCGACGGCGCACCGCCCGAGGTCGTGTCCGCGCCCGCCGGGCTGGCGGCGCTGCCGGATGGCGTTCCGGCGTCTTGCTGCTGGTCGCCCTGGGTGAGATTGCATCCGGCGGCAGCCAGCGCCAGCAAAATCAGGAATGGAACGAGGACGCGGGCGGTGATACTGCGCTGTGGTGGCATGTCGTTACGTCGTCCCCCTCAGGTGGTGGTTCATGAACAGTGGTTAGCGGTTAGCCGACAGCAGTTGGCCAAGAGCAGAGGCTAAGGGCAAAAGCAAAAAACAAACGCGACCTCACCCCCTGCGCCCCCTCTCCAGCCCAGACTGGCTGAGGGGGAAAAAGCCCGTCATAGGGCGTTGTGTCTACAGTGGTTATTCACTTCTAGCCGCCCATCCCTTCTTACATATGGTAGGGGGAAAACGGGCAAGCAAGCCCCGCCCCTACGGATCGTGGGGCAGTGGGCGACGTGAGAAACCGGTTCACACAGTCAAATAGTGCGTAACAGCCTCTAGAGCGTGCCCCAGAGGCGGATGGTGTTGTCGCCGCCGCCGGACGCGATCAGGGTGCCCGCCGGGCTGAAGGCGACGCTGGCCGCCTCGCTGACGTGGCCGCTCAGGGTCGCCAGCGGCGATCCCCCGCCGACGCTCCAGACGCGCACGACGCCGTCGGCACTGGCCGACGCCACCAGATCGCCCGCCGGGCTGAAGGTCAGGCCGCGGATCGCGGCTTCGGTCCCCTGGTCGAGCGTGGACTGCAGCACACCGCTGGCCGCGTCCCAGATCCAGATCACGGCGCTGCCGCTGCACAGGCCCGCCTGCCCGCTGCCCGTGAGCCGCCCGCCGCCGAACGCGATCGTGCTGACCGAACCGCTGTGCCCGGCCATGTCAATGGCGGGCGCGCCGGAACTGATGCTCCAGATCGCGGCACCGCCGTTGGCCGTGCTGCACCCGCTCGACTGTGTGGCGATGACGACCTGATCGCCGCCGGGCAGCGCGAGATCCGCGACCGGCCCGCTGACGACGATCGCGGCCAGCTCCGCCCCGGACGCCGTATCCCAGACGTGAACCTGCCCGTCACCGCCGCCGCTGGCGTTGATCCCGCCCGCCGCGATGCGCGTACCATCGGGGCTGAGGGCCACGCTGTTGGCTTCCGCACCGTGCGCGAAGCTCGCCAGCTCGAAGCCCGTGCCCGCGTCCCACAGGCGGACCGTGCCGTCCCAACTGGCGGTGGCGACGCGCGTGCCGTCGGCGCTGAAGGCCACATCCGTCACGCGGTCCATGTGGCCGATGAAATCGATCATTTCCGTGCCGCTGGCGATGTCCCACAGGCGGGCGGTGCCGTCCCAACTGGCCGAGACCAGCCGCGTGCCATCGGGACTGAACGCCAGCGCGGAGACCGTGCCGCTGTGCCCGATCAGGGTGCTGCGCTCCGCGAGGGCGGACGCGTTGGCGGCGTTGATCACCTGCGGCTCGGCCAATCCTGCGCCCGCCAGCGCGGATTCTTCGGGCGCGGCGGCGGCGAAGGATTCCACCTGCGCGTCGGCTTGCGGCTGGGCGTCCTGCTGCATCTGGACGCCCTGTTCAGCTAAAGGGATGGCCTCCTGCGGCGCAGCCTCCTGTTGTACTACGGGGGGCGCAGCCGTGGGGACGGGCGTCAGCGTCGGCTGGGGCAGCGCGGCGACGGCCTGACTGTTCGGCTGGTTGCTCGAACTGGCAGGCGCGGCGCTGCCGTTGACGGTGATATCCAGGTAGGCCTGGTTGTTGCTCTCGTTGCTTTCCGCCGCGATGTTGTCGGGATCCACCGTGACGAGCAGTCGTTTGATGCCGGGGCTGTCGAAGGTCACGACGAGGCCGCCGGACGGCACCGACACCTGCTGGCCGCCGGACAATCCCGCCACGAGGCCGAGATCCTGGATCTGGCCGTTGGGCAGCGCCACGGCGACGTGGAACTGGCCGGACGTCTGGCCGCCGTCGTTGCGCACGGCGATGTTATAGGTAGCCTGAGCTTTGCCGTCTGCGCCGAGCGTGATCTCGCGCGGGCCGTCCAGCATGCTCAGCCGCAGATCCGGCGGGGTCGGCGTGGCGGTCGCGCCGGGCTGGGTGGGCACTGGGGTCTGGCTGGGCTGCGGCGTGGGCGAAACGGGCACGGTCGCCGGGCGGATCGCGCTGCAATCGCCCAACTGCTGCGTGTACGACTCTTTCACCCATCCGAACTGGCCGCCCCAGGTGACCTGCCACCAGCGGCCATCGGTCATATCGGTGTATCCGGCGATGGGCAGTTCTGCCCCGGCGCTGACGGTCGAAATGATGCCGTAATTGACGCTCGGCCCGCTGCGGAAGTTCAGCGCGACGTTGAGGCGGGCGCGGCAGAGCGGGTTATAGACGGTGGCGATCGGAGCTGCGGTCTGCGTCGTGCTGGTGGAGCTTCCGCCTTCGCCCGCGTCGAGCGTATCGATCACGGTGATGGTGCGCGTGGCGGGCTGCCCGGCGATGCTGTTGGTGTAGGCGGTGACGGTGAGGGCCGTGCTCCCGGCCTGCTCGGGCGTGTAGTCGAGCACGACTTCGAGCAACGTGGGCGCGATCTGCTCGGCGGGGACCTGACTGTCCACCACGGTGTTATTCACGCGCAGCTCGATCAGCGTGACGCCGGATGCGCCCGTCGCGCGGGCCTTGACCGATACCGGCTGACCTTTGGTGACGCGCGCTCCCTCGGCAGGCTCCAGGATTTCGACCGTGGGGCGTTCGGCGCTGGGGGAGGGCGTCGTGCGTCCGTCGTCCGTCTGGCGCTGCAAGTTGCAGGCGACGGCGGCGGCGAGCAGTACAACGCTCACCAGCAGAATGCGCAAATGGGCGGTTCGGTTCAGCATACCAGGCTCCTGGATCGCGTGGCGCGCGTTTGAACGGCATAAATGATCCTGCAACTGAGGGATCTACTTTGCATTGTAGTGCAACTTGAAGGGGCTGCAAACCATCGTGGGCGGACAGGGGGATGAGCGTGCGCCGCGCGTCAGGTTCGCCGGTGGCTGCGGGGGAATGGGAAAAAGCGGGCGGGGCAACGAAGTTTTACAAAATATCTCAGTCATTACCGCGACCTCGCCCCGACCTTTCTCTCCAGTCCGGGCTGGAGAGGGGAGACAAGCACGTCCGCACAGTCCGTAGGGGCGGGGTTAGCTCCGCCCGGTTTCCCCTTCCCGTCGCTTGTGTGGGGGATGCGGGCAGCATGTATGAAACCCGGCCCTGCGGTGGGCGCGAGGCGGAGAAACAAAACAACGCCCCCATCGGGGGCGTGACGAGCCAAACATGGATGTTCTGAACAGGCGAACGTCAGTCCAGCGGATCTTTGTAGATGATGAAGCGGCCTATGTCATCGCCCTTGGCGATGCAGGTCGCCAGATCCACTTTGAACTCGTGGCCGCCAGACACCCAGCGCAGCCCTTCTTGCAGCAGACCCTGCCCGACATAACATACCGGACGGTCAGCTTTGCGGTTCCAGCACATTGGGCAGCGCTCCAACGTGTAGGTGTACTTGTCACCTTCGTCATGCACGTTCGAGATCTGATCGGAGAACTGGGTGAAGATGTTCGCCATCGCAGGCAGGCCAATCTTCAGCTTGGCTGCCATCGGGAGCACCTTGAACGCCAGGTCGCCTACACCGGCCAGCGCACCAAAACCGCGCAGCGCGTCAGCAAAGGTCGCGCGCCCGGCACGAAGTGCCAGACCGCGCCCGCCACGCGGGCCGTACATGTCTTCCAGCGCGACGCACAGCGCCGTGAAGTACGCAAAATCAAACTGCTTATCGAGGTTGTCGGGGGGGTAGTTGTTGATGAGTTCTGACAAACCGGCCAGGTTCAGAATAGCATTAAGGCCATTCTTGCCCATCACTTCTTCGAGCGCCTCGATTGTGATGCGAGCAAACTTGTTGGGGTAGTAAAATCCACTCTTCTCAGGGGGCATTGTGCCTGATCCTCCATGTGGCGAGCTGGGTCAGCGGCTGCCAGCTAACGTGCCCGGAGCGCGCGAGGCGGCGGCTCACAAGCACCAGTATACGTCAAAACAATGAATGTGCCATAGCGTTTCGCTGGTCCCGGTGTGGAAAAAAACGGGCATGATACGGGATGGCACAGTGAGTGAGCGTTAAGAGTCCGTCAATTCCAACAAGCGACCTTACGGTTTAACCAGCTATTATATGGAAAATATCGAGTTTGCCAATCTCAGGTTGTTAGAAAGTTGAGGAAGTATCATTAGAGCCGTTTAATTTCACAGCCGGTTTGTTGACTCGCGCTGGTTTTCGATCCGGCGGCTGCGCCGTTTGCGGTCTTACATGGCTGATCTGGGGTATGGCTTGCAGGGCTGTTGAGGAGCCTTCAAACACGACTGGCCGAATTGAACAAAGACGGTAGAATAGATTTTGAATTAAGATGAGTCCAACCCCCGCCCGCTCTGTAGACGTGTTCAGGAAAACTCATGGAAATTCGGTTGTACGAGCCTGAAGACGATCCGGCTTTGATGGCGTTGGAGCGCATGTGCCCGCGCGGATTACCAGAGCCATTCGTCCACTACCGGCGGCGCTTCGTCGATCGCGCGGCGCTGTTTGCAGATTATGAAGTCCTGGTCGTCGAACGTGACGGCGAAATCATCGGCACCGGCGCGGTGTCCCTGAAAGATACCCATGTCGGTGGAGAGTCGGTGCGTATCGGCTACATTTTCGACATCCGCACCAATCCGAGCGTGCGCCGTCAGGGTGTCGGGCAGACCATCGTCCTCTCGATCGAAGACTACCTGATCAGCCGGGGCGCGCACGGCGCGTATGGGCATATCGTTTCGTCCAACGTGGCGTCTTTGAAATTGTTCGCCAAGCTGGGCTATACCCGCCTGCGGCAGTTGATGCTGCTGAATTACCAACCTTCGCCCGCCTTCGATGTCCCCGAATGGATGCCCCGCCACAGCGATTATTATTACGACGGGAACGAGTACATCGAGGAAACCTACTGCTACCGCGACCTGTACGTGCCCGATACGGCGGAAGCCGTGGCGCATTATGGATTCCAGCACTGGACGCTCGATTTCGGTGGGGCGGACGTGGCTTCGATCAGCGTGTACGACCAGAGCTACGTCTTCCAGCAGTGGCCCGCGCATTTGCCGTTTCCGACTGAGGAAGAAATGGCGCAGCGCGGCATGAAGAACCTGCGCCTGTTCAACCAGGTGGGCATGCACCGGCCCTCGCTGCTACAAACCATCTTCGACACGCTGCGCGACATCGCCGTGGCAGACAGCGTGGGCAAACTGTCGCTGCTGATCGACCGCCTGGACCGCATCCCGCAGTTTTTCTTCGAAGAATCGGATCGCCAGCTCGACTACTGGATGGTGTTCAAGGTGCTCGATCCTGTCTGGGAGCCACGCTGGCAGGACGCGCCGATGTATATTGATACGCGGGAACTGTAAGACGGGCAGCCGGTCGCCCGAAACCGTTTTGAGCCGGTCACTGTCAAGTGTTTAGCAGGCTGTCGAAAAGATCCAAAAATGGGTATAACATTTGCCTGACTTGTAACTCCCGGCCCCTTTTCCCCTGTCCAATCCGATTGGACAGGGGAAAAGGGGTGAGCTTCTTTTTGCGCGTTTTTCGGCGTTTTGCTTGAGGGAAGTTCAAGAGTTTTGGCGCTGCACGTCGATGACCCCCCGGATAAGCTCCTGTTCTCCGTGTTGCCAGCAGCTCCTGATTGAACAGTAGGTTGCGCGTTTGGTTTCTGCCCACGACCCCTTCGTGTCGTCGGTTTGTGTTTTATTTCATTTCGCGTCCCATTTCAGGAGGGATCATGTTTACTGCGCGGCTCATTCGGCGGAGCACGTTATGTGTTTTGATCGTGCTGCTGGCATTCCCATTCACCGCGTTTGCTCAGCCGCCTCTGCCGAACACTTTTGTGTCGGAAGACGGCTCGATCACGTTCGACTATCCCGATGGCTGGCTCGTCACGGAAGACGGCGGGCAGATCATGGCTGCCAGCAGTGAGGCGGCGCTGGAGAACGCTAATAGTGGCATGCTGGCTGAGGGCGATTTCGCGCTCATGATCGCGCCGCCTGCCATCAGCGCAACGCTGATCTCGGTCAGCAATGTCACGAACGATGCCAGCATCACAGATACCCTGGGCGCGCTGCTTTTCACGCTTGAGGGCGATGATGTGCCAGAGTTTGGCGCGCCGGTCGAGATGGATCTCGGCGGCGTACCTGCCGCGCGGGTAGACGGCATGATCGACGAGGCCGACTACGTGCTGGTGCTGCTCCAGTTCGCGCCGGATACGTTTGTGCTCGGCGTGGGGATCAGCGCGCCGGACACGATATCTCAATTCGATGACACGTTGGAAGCTGTCTTTGCCTCCTTGAGCTATGAAGCGCCCTGGCTGCAAATGTTGGCGGGCCATGCGGATTACGTGAACAGCGTGGCGTTCAGCCCGGATGGGGCGACGCTCGTCTCCGGCAGCGACGACGGCACGGTGCGTTTGTGGGATGTCGCCAGCGGTGAAGCGCGCGTATTGGAAGGCCACGACGGTTACGTGAACGGCGTGGCATTCAGTCCGGACGGATCGCAGGTGGCTTCGGCCAGCGATGACTATACGGTCCGGCTGTGGGACGTGGCGAGCGGCGAACTGTTGACTATTTTCCCGACCGAAAGCGACGATCTCTCAAGCGTTGCCTTTAGCCCGGATGGTACAAAAGTCGCGGCTGGCAGTTACAATCTGTGGATCTGGGACACGACTGCCAACGATATCCTGGCGTCCGTCTCTCTTGATGGCGATTACGCGCTGGACGTGGCGTTCAGCCCGGACGGCGCGACGGTGGCGACGGGCAATGAAAACGGGACGATCCAGTTGTGGGACGTGGCAAGCGGCACGCTCACGCAGACTTTCGAAGGCCACACCGACTACGTGCGCGCCGTGGTGTGGAGCCCCGACGGGACGCAGATCGCGTCGGCCAGCGACGACTACAGCGTGCGCACCTGGGACGTGGCGACGGGCGAAGAACTGCTGCTGCTGGCGGGGCATACGGACTACGTGCGCGCCGTGGCGTGGAGTCCTGACGGGACCAAGCTCGCTTCTGGCAGCGACGACCAGTCCGTGTGGGTGTGGGATGCGGTAACAGGCGAACCCCAGGCCGTGCTGCGCGGGCATTCGGATTGGCTTGAAAGCGTCGCGTTCAGCCCCGATAGCACGATGATCGCGTCGGCCAGCGACGACGGCCTGATCCTGCTGTGGGATGCGACCAAGACGACCGACATCCCGGTCTTCGTGGGGTAGGGCTGCGAGGGGGAGTGGGGCGGGAATCTTTTAGACACCTCACCCCCGGCCCCTTTCCAACTTGATTGGAGAGGGGAGAAAAGCGACTTTCGACGGTTTTTGTAGGGCGGGTTTGAACCCGCCCTTTTCTATCCGCCCGACGCTAAACTGCGTGCCCGAAACGGATCGCCGCCGCTAGTGGCTGACGGTCAGCGGGATGATGTCGGCGGGCGGGGTGGCTGCGTCCGCGCTGCCGGGCACGCGGCCCTGCATGCTCCACGGGCCGGTCCAGGTGATTTCGACCTGGGCTAGCTTGCCGAACCAATCCCGCGAGGCGTCCTCGAAGAACACCAGCTTGTTTTGCGGCGTGCGTCCGCGCCACTTGCCCTTGACCTGATCCTCAACCAGCACTTCGACCGTCTGGCCCAGGAACTTGCTGTTGATCTCCGCGACGACCTGCGCCTGAAGCTGTTCGAGCGCGGCGTGGCGGCGCTTCTTTTCGGCGGGCGAGACGTCGTCGGGCATGGACCGCTGGCTGACGGTGTGCGGGCGCGGGCTGTAGCGCGCGAGGTGGACCTTATCGAGCTTGAGATCGGCCAGCAGGTTGTACGTGTCGTCGAACTGCTCGGCGGTTTCGCCAGGAAAGCCGACGATGATGTCGCAGTGAATCGCCACGTTCGGGATGCGCGCGCGGATCGTCTCGACCAGATCGCGGTACTGCGCGACGGTGTAGCCGCGCCGCATGCGCTGGAGCACCTCGTCGTTGCCCGCCTGTACGGGCACTTCGATCTGCGGCATGACGCGCGGCAGCTCCGCGACCGTGTCGAGCAGCTCGGTCGTCATCCAGTTGGGATGGCTGGTCAGGAAGCGGATGCGCTCCACGCCTTCCTGCTCCGCGATTTCGTGCATGATGCGCAGCAGTTGGGCGAGGTTGGGGCCGTCGGGCACGTCCTTGCCGTAGCGGTCCACGATCTGGCCGAGCAGGGTGACTTCCTTGACGCCCTGCCGCGCGAGGCTGCGCACGTGGCCCACGATCTCCCCGACCGGGCGCGATTTTTCGACGCCCCGGCGGTAGGGGATGATGCAGAACGCGCAGGCATGCGAGCAGCCGTACACGACCGGCACGTGCGCGCTGATGAGCGATCCCTGCTCGTGCGCGGGCAGGATGATCACGCCCTCGTCGGCCATGTCCTGAAGCTGCTCGCGCGTGGCGCGATCGGCGGCATCTTGAATCAGCGCGTCGCGCTCCGTGTCCAGATCGCCCAAAAAGTCGAGCATCGGCTGGGGATCGGAGGGGGGCAGGAAGACGTCTACCTGCGGAAGCTGCTGGCGCAGGCGCAGCGGGTCGCGCACGCCGACGAGACAGCCCATCAGCCCGATGATTTTATCCGGCTGCTGCTGTTTGATCTGTGCCAGCTCGCGCAGGCGGCCATAGGCTTTGTCTTCGGCGGACTGGCGCACCACGCAGGTGTTGATCACGTAGATGTCGGCGTTGTCGGGCTGGTCGGCGGCGTGGTGGCCGAGCCGTTCCAGCTCGGAGGCCAGCCGCTGCGAGTCCGCGACGTTCATTTGGCAGCCCAGGGTCCAGATGTGATACTGCATTGTCGTCCTCAGTGTCTAAACCAGTTGATAGTGGTTGGTTTTTAGTGATTAGTAAAAGCAGATTCCAGTATTACCACGTGCGCCCAGTCTGTCAGGGCTGAATGCTGACGGCTACGAGCTTGCTTTTACCGCATTGCGCGCGACCACGTCCGTGATCTTGTGGTGCTGCGCGAAAATCACGAGCGTATCGCCCGCGCAGATCGTCGCGTCACGAGCGGGATGCACGCGCGCATCGCCGGACCGGTTGTGCAGCACGATGTCCATGTTGTGCGCATCCTGAAGCACGCCGACCTGCGCGCCGTCCAGAAACGAGCCGGGCGCGACGGTCAGGCGGATCATGCTGTACTCCACACCGTCGACGGTCATCGTCTGCGTGATCTCGATGCCCAGCGCCGATCCCGCGAACGAGGGCGCGGCCAGATCGGTTGCGCTGAGGACCGCCGCCACATTCATGAAGCGCTGGATCTGTGTCGAAAATTGGTCTTCCCACACGCGCACCACGATGCGAACATCCGGGTTCAGGTCGCGGGCGCGCATGGTCACTTCGATGTTCATGTAGTCGTTCGACGTGCAGACGATGAACGCCTGCGCTTCCCGCACGCCCGCCGTTTCGAGCGTCTGGCGAAGCCGCCCGTCGCCCAGGACCAGCGGCACGTCGAGCTGTTTCAGCTCCGATTCCTTATCGGGCGAGGCTTTGAGGTCGATGGCGACCACGTCCACGCCCATCGACACCAGGGCGCGCACGACGCGCAGGCCGAGGTGTCCCACCCCCAGGACGATCACATGATGGCGATAGGTCGAGGCCAACGCTTCCTCCCACGCATTTTTGCGCTCGTCCGGGTTGAAGAACAGGCGGAACACGTCGAACACGCCGCGCCCGGCCACGTAGATGCCGATGATCGGCATGGCGTACCAGAACAGCACCAGCGGCACTTCGGCGGGCAGATCCGACGGTGTTTCCAGGATCATCAGCGCGAGCATGGTGTAGGGCAGGTCCACGTACGGGATGCGCGCGTGCCCGGCCTGAACCAACAGCTCGCCGTAGATCCAGCCGCCGCCGAACACCGCGACGACGAAGATCACGATCGGCGTTTTGAATTCGTGCCAGACGGCGAGCGCGTTACGGACCACCGCCCGCGCGATGCGCTGGCGCCGCCGCAGCGGTCGCAGGCGCGATTCGGGAATCACAAGGCGGGAATAGGGCACGGATCGTCCTCATGCGTGCGCCGGACCAGCACCGGTTCAATGCCGGAAAGTGTAGCGAATTTGAGAGAAATTACCAGGGCGGAGGGAAACGAACCTCACCCCCCGGCGGCGAGCGCAGCGAGCGGGGGGTGAGGTTCGTGGTGCGCCGTCTGCTTCTTACCGGCGCGCTGCCGTTTCGCCGCGCGCGAGGGCTTCCAGATGATCCGCCGCTTCCGCCGGACCGCCCAGATCCGCGAATGACGCCGCCAGCGCCTCGACCGAGCGCAGCACCAGCGGTGTCGTGGTGACGGCTTTCACCGCTGCAATCAGATCCCCGCGCCGCACGTCGAGGGCGGACATTTCCAGCCCGACTTTTGCCTGCCGCGCGCGCCGCGCCTGCCCCCGCTGATCCGCCGCGTGCGGCTGGATGATCTGGGGCAGCGCGTGCAAAATGGCCGCGTGGGTCGTGCCCATGCCGCCGTGGTGCAGGATCACCGAGAGGCGCGGGAAGACGTGGGCGAAGTCGATCCAGCTCAGCAGGCGCGTGCCGCCGGGAAGCTGCGCCTTGAGCGCGGCTTTTTGCTCGGGCGTGACGGGGTTCGTGCCGATCACGACCAGCGGCAGGATGCCGTTGCGGGCCAACGCCTGCGCACCCGCCGCGTAAAACGACCAGTCGTCGGTGAAGACGCTGCCGAGAGTCACCAGTCCGAGCGGCTGACCGGCGGGGATGTCCGCCAACCAGGCGGGCGGATCCCCGTGAGGCAGCGCGGCGGTCCCGCCGACGAAAACCGTCTGCGGTAGGAACAGCTCGCCCTGATGCCAGTAGGGGGAAAAGTAGCTCAGGTGTAGGTGCGGACTCTGCACGCTCGGCGCGGGCAACCCGGCGAAGTTTTCGCCGTGGACCCCGGCCAGGGCCGCCAGCCGCTCGATGCGGCCCATCGCCTCGCGGCCCAGATCGCGCTGGAAGGCGTGCATCTGGTCTTCGTCGAGCGGCGTTCCGGCGGGCCAGCCCGCGACCGCCAGCGGCACATCGACCGCTTCCGCCGCCAGTGCCGCCGCGCTGAGAAACGGATCGGTGACCCAGACGTCGGGCGGTCCCACCCGCTCCGCGAGCGCGCGCATGTCCTGCACGGCGGGCGCGACCGTTTCCTCGTTCAGCCACGTATCGAGCGCGCGCCGGTAGCGCAGCGCGACCGCATCCACACCCGGCAGACGGCCCACGCGCGGATCGAGTGGGGGAGGCGGCCAGTTCCAGCCGGTGTGCGGGATCGCCTCGAACGGCACGCCCGCGCGCTCGACCAGCGGACGGATGCGCGCTTCGGAGACCCAGGTGACGGCGTGGCCGCGCGCCTGGAGCGCCTGCGCCGTTTTGAGCACGCCGCCCCAATCGAGATGGCCGGGCAGAGGCGCGGAAGTAAACCAGAAGGTCGCCATAAAATTAGTCCTGTCGCGCAATAAATTTGCTATAACCTACCATGAATCGATCCAAAAATCCTGCAACTGGAAGTAAACAGAAGGAAATACGCTCATGGCTGCAAAAGTACCGGAATCTCACGTCGATCTGCTGGAACGCCCGGTGTTTGTTTCGCTGGCGACCGTCAACCCGAACGGCCAGCCCCAGGTGACGCCCGTCTGGGCGACGTGGGACGGCCACAACGTGATCGTCAATACGGCACGGGGACGCCAGAAAGACCGCAATATGCAAGCCAATCCGCACGTGACCGTGCTGGCGATCGATCCTGAAAATCCCTACCGCTACCTGGAGATCCGGGGGCGCGTGGTCGAGATGGACGAAAAGACCGGACTGGACGTGATCAACCAGCTTTCGGCCAAGTACCGGGGCAATCCCGACTACTACGCGCCGTATCCCGAGCGGCGCGGCATGGAGCAGCGCGTCACGGTCAAGATCGAGCCGGAAAAGGTCAACGCCAACGGGTAGGCTGGTCCGAAAACAGCCGGTAGCTGTTAGCGGTTGGCTCAAACCCCAAAGCGGGCGCACCGACGACGATTTGTGCGGGCGGGTTAACAAAATAATCCGCAGAAACCTCACCCCGGCCCCTCTCCAATCCGATTGGAGAGGGGAGACAGCAGCGCCCAACCGGGTTTTGTAGGGGCGGGGCTTGCCCCGCCCGCTGCGCGCAAAGCCGGGTAGGGCAAGCCCTACCCCTACGGCGATCGACGCTGGCGCGCGGTGTCGAGCGCCGGTTTCTTGCCCCAAAG
>NZ_DAISHJ010000060.1:0-8991 GCF_036822615.1 Aggregatilinea sp.
TGATGGTCGGCGCGGCGGCTATCGCGGAGGGCGTATCGGTCCAGATCACCGTCACGCCGGGCGTGGGCGTCAGCGTCACCGGCTCCGGCGTGTTCGTCCACACGATCGCCAGCGTCGGTGTTTCGGTGGGAACCGCCGTGGCCGTGGGCATCGCCGGAACGTCACTCGCCGCTTCCGTCGCCTCCGCCACCGCAACCAGCGCCAGATCGCCCTCGATCTCTACCTGCGCGCGCAAAATCCAGCCGGGCTGGCCATCGATGGACACGCGCAAAAAGCTGCCGTCCGGCGACGCGCCTTCGACCGGGATGCGCTCCCGCTCGTACAGCGACGTGAACGGCTCGGCGTTGCGATCCGGCGCAGGAAACACCATCGCGCGCTCGACGGCGACCACGGCAACAGGAGCGGCAGCGGTGGGCGCGGTCGTGGGGGCGGGCGTCGCACTGTTCCCACCGCACGCGGCCAGCAGGGTCACGGCGATCAGCGCTGCGACCACGCGCCAACGGTAGACGGCTGGATGGCAGTTGATCCAGGCGAGCAGGTGCATAGGACTCTGGCTCCAACTTCGGGTGTGGACGAGCAACAGGCGGCGATTGTAGCGCGGCCTGGGTCTGGGAACCAACCCGCTATGATACCAGTCGGGGACATCTCTGGGGAGGACCGGTTAAGCGCTGTCTTCGGGATCTTTCTCCAGCACACTGGCAATCGTGCGTACCAGTTCGTCCGGCTTGATCGGCTTCACCAAAAAGCTGTCGGCCTGAAACGTGAAGGCCGACTGTTGGAAGCGCGGATAGGCGGTGAGCACGACGATGCGCGTATCTTTGAGGGCGGGCATTTGCCGGATGCGCTGCATCACCGCCTCGCCGCCCAGCATCGGCATGAGCATATCCATCACGATCACGTCGGGCGTCTGGTTCATCAAAAACTTGAGCGCTTCCGCCCCATTGCCCGCCTCGAACACCGTGTAGTCCCGGCGCTCGAGGATCATGCGGTAAATGGTGCGCAGTTCCCTATCGTCATCCACAATCAGAACGGAATACCCCATAATCCATTTCCTTCGTCCGCTAGCAGCCCACATGTTAGTTAAGTATATTAGGATTTAACTATTCGCGCATGTGAGTAAAGCCATGCGGATAGGGTAGATTGTTCCCCTACGCGCACAGCCCAAAACCTTTTTGCCACAAAAAAACAGGCGATCCCATTCACAGGGATCGCCTGTCATTACTCCGAATACTGTGCGTCCGCTAAGCGGGTTCGCTGAGCGTCTCGGTGGGCTGCTCTTCGCTGAAGGTCAGGTCATCCGTATCGGGGTTGTGGTCCACGATCACGGTGCTGCCCAGCTTGATATCGCCGTTCAGGATCACGTCCGAGAGCCGGTCTTCCACCATGCTGGTGATCAGGCGGCGCAGCGGGCGCGCGCCGTAGTCAGGATCGTAGCCCTTGTCGGCCAGATAGGTCTTGGCCGCTTCGGTCGCGTGCAGCGTGATGGCGCGGTCCGCGAGCCGCTCGTTGACCTTCTTCATCTCCAGCTCGACGATGCCCTTGATTTCCTCGCGCGTCAGCGCCCGGAAGACCACGGTCGCGTCCACGCGGTTGAGGAATTCGGGGCGGAACGTGCGGCGCAGCGCATCGATCACGGACTTCCGCATCTCGTCGTAGTCCTCGACCGGCTCGCCCTCTTCGCCGACGGTCGGCAGGCCGAAGCCCAGGGTCGTACCGCGCTTGATCGTCTCCGCGCCGACATTGCTCGTCATGATGATCATGGCGTTGCGGAAGTCTACACGGCGGCCACGCGCGTCCGACAGGTGCCCTTCTTCCATGATCTGCAAGAGCATGTTGAAGGTTTCGGGATGCGCCTTCTCGATTTCGTCGAAGACGACGATGCTGTACGGGCGGCGGCGCAGCGCCTCGGTAAGCTGGCCTGCGTCCTCGTAGCCCACGTAGCCGGGCGGCGCCCCCGTCAGGCGGGCAACCGTATGGCGTTCCATGAACTCACTCATGTCGAGCTGGACCAGCGCGTCTTCGCTGCCGAACAGGAATTCGGCCAGGACCTTGGTCAGCTCGGACTTTCCGACGCCCGTCGGGCCGAGGAAGATGAACGATCCGATCGGGCGGCGCGGGTCCTTCAGGCCAGCACGCGAGCGGCGAACCGCCTTACTGATGGCCTCGATGGCTTCGTCCTGCCCGACGATGCGCTTGTGCAGCTCTTCTTCCATGTGCAGCAGGCGCTCGGATTCTTCCTGCGCGATGCTGGTCACCGGGATGCCGGTCCACATGCCCACCACTTCGGCCACGTCTTCGGCGGTCAGGCGGGCGTGCTGCGTCTCAGGATTCCAGTGCTTGCTGTACTCTTCGAATTCATCCTCAAGCTCGACCAGGCGCTGTTCCATGCTTTCGCGCTCTTCGGGGCCAAGCTCCCCGCCCATGATCTCGATATCGTCCTTGATGGTCGAGATCTCGCCCTGCAGGCGCTTCACGCGCGAGGACTCGGGCGACTTGTACATGCGCACGCGGCTGGAGCCTTCGTCGATGAGGTCGATGGCCTTGTCGGGCAGGAAGCGGTCGGGCACGTAGCGTGCCGACAGCGTCGCCGCAGCCTCGATGGCCTCGTCGGTGATTTCCAGATTGTGATGCTCTTCGTACGGCGTGCGGATGCCGTGCAGGATGTCGATCGTTTCCTCGATGGTCGGTTCTTCGACCATCACCTTCTGGAAGCGGCGCTCCAGAGCCGCGTCGCTCTCGATGTGGCGGCGATATTCATCGAGCGTCGTTGCGCCAATACACTGAAGCTCGCCGCGGGCCAGGGCCGGTTTGAGGATATTGGCCGCATCCACGCTGCTGCCCGCCGACCCCGCGCCAACCAGCATATGCACTTCGTCGATGAAGAGAATGCTGTCGGACGTCTTCAGTTCTTCGATCACCCGCTTGAGGCGTTCCTCGAACTGGCCGCGATACATCGTACCGGCGACCAGCGAGCCGACGTCAAGCTGCAAAACGCGCTTGTTCAGCAGAGGAGCGGGCGCGTCGCGCGCAACGATGCGCTGCGCCAACCCTTCCACAATGGCGGTCTTACCGACACCCGGCTCGCCAATCAGGGCCGGGTTGTTCTTCTGGCGGCGGCTGAGAATCTGGATCACGCGCTCGATTTCCATCTGGCGACCGATCACGGGATCGAGCTTCCCCTGTTCGGCCAGGGCCGTCAGGTCCGTTGCCAGCTGATCCACCATGGGGGTTTTTGCTCCACCGCCGCGCGGCGCGCGTTCCTGCGGGGCTTCGATCGAACGACGCTGCGACGATTGCAGCGGGTTCTCCTGAAGCACGCGGCGCGTCTGGCGGCGAATTTCATCCGGGCTGATGCGCAGTTCTTTGAGCACATCCATCGCAACGCCATCGGGGTGACGCACGAGGCCCAGCAGAAGATGCTCGGTCCCGATGTAGTGATGCCCCATCCGGCGCGCTTCATCTACAGCCAGCTCCAACACCTTCTTGGTGGCTGGCGAAAGGTCCATGCGCGAAACACCAGGGCGCTTATTGCCGCTGGTGAGTTTTTCAACGAGCTGTTCGACCTGGTTTTGACGCAGGCCCAGTTCACGGAGTACCCGTCCGGCTACACCACCTTCTTCCCGCATCAGGCCCAAAAGCAGATGCTCGGTCCCGATGTAGTTGTGCTGCATCCGTTCGGCTTCTTCCTGAGCCAGGCTCAGGACTCGGCGGGCGCGCTGGGTAAAGCGCTCCATTTTGTTAGACACTGTGTCCCTCCTCATCCCCTCCGGCGCACTTGGCGTTAGGTCACAGCCTAACGGCGGGTAACCACGATGCTAACGGTGGGGTGCCATCGTGACTTGGAATACATTCCGCCACACTGCTTATTTTAGCCGATACACCATCAACTTCACCAATTTATTACATGAAAATCTCATTAAAACTTTGTAGATGTAACGTTAGATCCCTCATCCCATCGTATGCGGCTACCCTTACTCTTATTCTAGTGATTTTTTTGCTGGCTTGAAACAGGCGGTGGAGGACCGTTGGACGATCGCCCAGCGGTCGCAATGTCTGAACGGCAGATGCTAAGAAGTCCCATCCACCCACGGACGGGACCTCTGTCACCCTTCATTAGAGGAGGTCGACGGGCTTATGCTTCGTCTTCGTCCGTGGCTTCGTCTTCAGCAGAACCGGCGTCAGGAGCGGTTTCTTCGGCGGGCTGTGACGCACCGCTCGCGCCCTGCTCGAATTCATCGACCAGGGCTTCCCAGTCCTGATCCATGAACTTGGCCGAATCCACCTGCCGCAGCGACAACCCCAGCCGGCGCTGGTCGGGATCGATCTTCACGATGCGCAGGGTCAGCACGTCACCGACGAGCACGACTTCACGCGGGTGGCTCACCCGGTAGTCGGCCAGCTCGGAGATGTGGATCAGCCCTTCGATTTCGGGCGAATCGACCAACCGCGCAAACGCACCAAATTTGGTCAGCTTGGTCACGCTGGCCTGGACGAGCTGCCCGACTTCGTACTGGCGCAGCACGTCTTCCCAGGGGTCCTGCGCTTTGCGCTTCAGGCTGAGGCCGATGCGCTTGCGGTCACGGTCCAGGCTGATCACCTCGACCTCGACTTCCTGCCCCACTTCCAGCAACTCGCGCGGGTGCGTCACATGCTCCCACGACAGCTCGGTGAGGTGGATCAGGCCGTCGGCCCCGCCCAGGTCTACGAACGCGCCAAAGTCCGCCAGGCTGATGACCCGGCCCTTGCGCACGTCCCCGACCTCAAGCTCTTCCAGCAGGCGACCCTTTTGCTGCTCGCGCCATTCGCGGGCCGCAGCACGCTCGGAGAGGATCAAGCGGTTGCGAGCGCGGTCGATCTCGACCACCTTGACCGCGATGTCCTCGCCCACCATCTCACCCCAACGTGCTTCGGGATTTTCGCCCTCAGCGCGGCGCTGGCGCTCGCGGCTGACCTGGCTGGCAGGCACGAAACCGCGCACCTTGCCAAACCGCACGATCAGGCCGCCCTTGTTATAGCCCGCGACTTTGCTGTAATACACGTCCTGGCTCTGGTGATAGTCTTCGGCCATCTGCCAGTTGCGCTCTTCTTCGGCGCGTGCCAGCGACAGCACAGGACGCCCATCGCTGCCCCGTGCCTTGAGCACGTAAGCGATGACCGGATTCCCCGGCTTGAGCGCTTCCAGTGCCACACGGTCCATCCGTTCCAGTTCGCGGCTGGCAACCACACCTGTTACACCTTCGCCCAGGTCCACAAGGACCTCGGTGGGGCTGGTGTCAAGCACCGTGCCTTCGACGATAGACTTCGCCTTCAGGCCGCCGGGTTCTTCCGACGTTTCGGTGTCGCTGGCCGCAGAGTCCTGCTCCTGAGTCTCGTCCGCGTCGGACTGCACATCGACGCTCGACTCAGGCTGAGTCATGTCCGCCGCGAGTTCAGGAGTCTCGTCCTGAGGTGCGGCTGTAGTGTGCTCGGTGTCCGGTGCGCTCTCTTCTGGGAGCATTTCGTCGCCGAGATCAGGGTTATTCGGCATCATGGAAGTTTGTTCTCCGATACTATCGAGTGCACGGGCATTATACCTAGTGGGCGAGCAAGAATCAACCGTCCACACTATTTTGGGGTGTAATAATAAAGCCAGCATGACAAGCGTACCAGAGGATCAAATAAGAATGAATTGATTAGGTTGTCCACAGCCCGGTTCTCATGTAGAATAAATGCAAGTCAAAAAATTTACGTTGGCGCTTCCACAGCGCCCCTATGATTTTCCAACCTATCCCAATGGCCCATTCGCCCTCTTGCGGCGACATGAGCCTTCAAAACCGGCCCTGTGTTCCTGCTTACCCTGCGACCTGTCCCTTCATCCTGATCTATCCGGCAGCCCGGTCGCCTCAACGCTTCCATCCCAGGAACACGTGATCTCTGCCTCGTTGGCACTGTTCTGGTATCTGCTGGCAGCCGCTCTGGCTGTCTCTATTAGCGTCCTGACCAGGAGGTCATCGCCCGAATCTTTCATACATCAGGAAGATTCCCCTTTTATGATCGAAAGGAATTCAACCCATGTCTTTGACACTATCAACTTATGCCCCACTGATTCGCAGCAACATTCACACTCTGCCCCAGTTCAAGGCTCTCCGCCCGGAACTTCAGCAGACGATTTTGGCCGTTTCCGCCGTGTTTCCCTTCCGCGCGAACCGTTACGTGGCGGACCTCATCGACTGGCAGCGCGTGCCGAACGATCCGCTCTACCAGCTTACGTTTCCCCAGCGCGGTATGCTCGCGCCGGAGGATTTCGCCGCCGTGCACCGGCTCATCCGGCGGAACGCGTCCGCTGCGGAGCTTCAGCCGGTCGTCAACGAGATCCGCATGCGCCACAATCCGCACCCCGCCGGGCAGATGACGTATAACGTGCCGCACCTCAACGGTGAGCCGCTGCCGGGCCTCCAGCACAAATACCGCGAGACGGTGCTGTTTTTCCCCAGCCGCGGCCAGACGTGCCACGCCTACTGCTCCTACTGCTTCCGCTGGGCGCAGTTCATCGGGGACCAGGATCTGCGCTTTGCCGCAAAAGATTCATCCGGCCTTACCGCGTACCTGCGCCACCATCCCGAAGTCACCGACGTGCTCTTTACGGGCGGCGATCCGGCGGTGATGAAAACGCGCTTCCTGCGCGACTACATCGAGCCGCTGCTGGCGCCTGATCTGGCGCACGTGCAGTCGATCCGCATCGGCACGAAGGCGCTCGCCTACTGGCCGCAGCGCTTCGTCACCGACGATGACGCCGACGACCTGATGCGCCTGTTTGAAGAGGTCATCGCATCGGGACGCCATCTGGCGATCATGGCGCACTTCAGCCATCCGCGTGAGATGTCCACGCCGGTCGTGCAGCAGGCGATCCGGCGGCTGCGTGACGTGGGCTGCGAGATCCGCATGCAAGCGCCCATCATCCGCCACGTGAACAACGATCCGCAGGTCTGGGCGGCGATGTGGCGTCGCGGCGTGGGGCTGGGCATGATTCCCTACTACATGTTTGTCAGCCGCGACACCGGCCCTAAGAACTACTTCGAGGTGCCGCTGGGCGAATCGGCGTTGATCTTCCGGCAGGCGTACAACCAGGTCTCGGGGCTATCGCGCACGGTGCGCGGCCCGGTGATGTCGGCCACGCCCGGCAAAGTGCTGATCAACGGCATGACGCAGATCGAGGGACAGCGCGTGTTCGTGCTGACGTTTTTGCAGGGCCGCGATCCCGACTGGGTCGGACGCCCGTTCTTCGCGCGCTACGATCCGGAGGCCACGTGGCTGTTCGATCTGGAACCCGCCTTTGGCGCGCCCGCCTTTTTCTTCGATCCGGGAACGGAATACGCGGCGGCTTCGTAAAGCTGCCGGTCGGGGCTGGTGACACCACAGGGGGGTAGACCAGCGCGCACAGTTATCTATCACGTTTTTTGAGTACAGCCCCGCATCCCGCTTCGATTTCCTCAGCGTCTGCCACATCCGGCAGGCGCTGTGTTTTTCGGGTGGCCGCCAGCGAACTATGGGTCGTTTTACAGCAAAAACAAGGGCTGAGGGCTGGGATATCACTAGGAAGTGAAGTCCGATCGCCCGTATAACTCTATGAACTTAAAGACGACAGGCGGCATTTGCCCTTACACTAACTACTAAAAATGATCGGCAGAGCTGTTCTGAGATGGAGGTCATGATGAGCCAACCGATTGTGATCGTCACCGGGGCCTCACGCGGCCTGGGCGAAGCAACCGCGCGCATGCTGGCGCAGATGGGCGCACGGCTCGTGCTCAACGCGCGGTCCAGCGACGAGCTGGTGGCCGTGGCCGGGCGCATCCGGTCGGCGGGCGGCACGGCGGAGGTCGTCGTCGGAGACGTGAGCGCGCCGGAGATCTGCGAGCGGCTGATCCAGACCGCGCTCGACCGGTTTGGCCGCATCGACGTGCTGATCAACAACGCCGCCGTCCTGGAACCGATCGCGCCGATCGGTGAGGCGGCGCGCGACGACTGGACGCGCCACATGGCGATCAACGTCATCGGCCCAGTGCTGCTGACCCGCGCGGCGCTGGCCTCGCTGCGGGGGCGGAAAGGGCGCGTGATCAATATATCGAGCGGAGCGGCCATCCATCCCAAAGCGACGTGGGCTGCGTACGGCGCATCGAAAGCGGCGCTCAATCACCTGACGAGCGTGCTGGCGCTCGAAGAGCCGGAATTGACCGCGCTGGCCGTCGCGCCGGGCATCATCGACACCGAAATGCAGGCGCTCATCCGCGAGCGTGGCAAAGGGACCATGCACGAGAAAGATTACCAGCGCTTCGTCGGCCTGCACGAGCGTGGTGAGCTGCGATCCCCGGAGGAGCCGGGCCGCGCGCTGGCCGTGCTGGCGCTGCACGCGCCGCACGAATGGTCCGGCATGTTCGTCTCATGGGACGAAGAACGCATTACCGAACTGGTGAAGCAGCACACGAGCGCATAAGCGCGCGTCCGGCCCCAAGTTGTAATACATGGCGCACCGCCAACGCATTTACCAGTAGACCCGCCTGCACACAGGAGCGCCTATGGAAAGCATGGTAAATGCGTTGGCAAACGAGCCGTCCCTCATCGCGCAAGCCCGGATCGACCCGGCTGCGTTTGCCGCGCTCTACGACCACTACTTCCCGCGCATCTACAACTACACGCGTTACCGCGTGTGGGATGCCCAGGTCGCCGACGACCTGACCGCCCGCGTCTTCGAGCGCGCGCTGGCCGATCTCGCCGCGTACCGCCCGGAGCGCGCGCCATTCGGCGCGTGGCTGTTCGGCATCGCGCGGCACGCCGTGAGCGATCACTTCCGGCGGCAGAAGCGCCGCCGCTGGCTGTCGCTCGACCTGCTGCACCGCGTGCCCAGTCCCGATCCCCCGCCCGACGAGCTGGCCGCCCACGCCGAGACGCGTGACCGGCTGCTCGACGCCGTAGCCGCGCTGGGCGACCGCGAGCGCGACCTGATCGCGCTCAAGT
>NZ_DAISHJ010000060.1:9018-27706 GCF_036822615.1 Aggregatilinea sp.
CCGCCGGGCTGACCAACCGCGAGATCGCCACGCTCACGCAGCTCTCCGAAAGCAACGTAGGGGTCATTTTGTACCGCGCTATCCAGCGCCTGCGCCGGGCGCTGGCCGATGAGGAGGCATAACCGTATGGACGACCACACCCGTGCACGCCAGTTCAACGCCGACCTGGACCGCCTGATGCGCGGCGAAACGCCGGACGCCGCCGGACGCGACGCATCACTCGACACCGCACGCACCCTGCTCGCCGCCGACTACAGCGCGCAAAGCCGTATCCGCCACCTCCTGCGCCGCGATCTGATCGCGCGTATGGACGTCCAGCCCGTCGCGCGATTGCGTGCGTCGCGCCGCCGCCTGACGACGCTGGCCGGAACACTGGCGATCGTGATCCTCGCCGTGCTGCTGATACCGCCACTGCGCTCCTTCGCGCAGGACATCATCCGCCAGATCGGACAGGTGCGCATCACGAGCGGGCCAACCGACGCGGAACGCTACGTCGCGGAGCAGGCAGGCGAGCTGCCCACGGCCACACCGAACGCCACCATCCCGCCGCTGACGCCCATCCCGCAGGTGTTCGTGTTCCGGCACCTCACCCCGGAACAGGCCAGCCAGGAAGCGGGCTTCGCCGTCTACGTGCCGGACTACCTGCCGGAGGGCTTCGTCGAGCAGTCGCGCGAAATCTGGATGCACACGCTCGTATCGGTCACGACCAGCTTTGACGTGCCCGGCGCGCTGCAATCGGCGGAGGATCACCAGAACCGCTCGATCACACTGGAACAGGTCATCTTCGCGGACGAGTACGACTTCGCCGTCGGGGATGCACCGACCGTCGAGTTGACTGTCAACGGCAATCCCGGACTGTGGGTGGAGGATGCGCCCGTCGCCGTATTCGGCGACGCGCTGGTCGGCCTGAACCTGCTGTTCTGGGCGCAGGACGGCTTCAACTTTCAGCTAACCAGCCGCCTGCCGCAAGACGAAGCGCTGAAGATCGCCAATTCACTCCACGCCATCGACTACACTCCGACACCCGCACCGGATGGCGTCCCGTTCGAGTTGGTGAGCCAGCGCGCGGCCAGCACCAACGTGGGCTTCGTCCTGGACTGGCTGCGTCACCCGCCGGACGGGTACGAGCTGCTAGGCTACACCGTGCTGCCGGACGAACCGTACTTCTCCGCCGGGGTTGGCGTGTATCGCGCCAGCGACAGCACGGACGCCGCCGGACCGTACCTGCTCACGTTCCAGTCGCGCTTCAACACCACCCGCACGCCGGACACCGTCATCGGCGACGGCGCCCAGGCCGTTACCGTGCGCGATCAGCCCGGCTGGTGGGTCGAGGGCCGGGCCTACGACACGTCGCTGCTGCCGGACGTCGATCCCGCCGCATGGCGCTTCCTGTACTGGTCCGAAGGCGGCTTCGAGTACGTGCTGCAAAGCAACAGTCTGGGACTGGATGCGCTGATCGAGGTCGCGGACCTGCTCGACCGCTAGAGCGTCGCGCCGCTGGACGACATGCACTGAGCCGCCCGCCCGTTCATCCTGCACGAGGCGCGCCCGCGCCCGAGAGAGGCCACCGATTCTCCTATGGTGGCCTCTCGTGCGAAGTGTCTATGCCCGATCAGCTGCCGCTGCGGTATAATCTAGGCTCGACCTGTCAATAACAGATCTCAAAGTTGAGGCGAATCGTGCACCAAGCTGTCTATCCGTTTACCGCTATCGTCGGCCAGGAGCGCATGAAACGCGCGCTCGTGTTGAACGCCGTAAACCCCAGCATTGGTGGCGTGCTCATCCGTGGTGAGCGCGGCACGGCAAAATCTACGGCGGCGCGCGCCCTGGCAGCCCTGCTCCCCGACATCGAAGTCGTGGCCGACTGCCGGTTTGGGTGCAACCCCTACGAACCGGAGCGCCTGTGCGACGAATGCCGCGAGCGCGTCGCGCGCGGCGAGGAACTGCCCGTTGCGATCCGGCGCACGCGCGTCGTGGACCTGCCTGTCAGCGCGACGGAAGATCGCGTCGTGGGCACGCTCGACATCGAAAAAGCGATCCAGATGGGCGAGCGCCAGTTCGATCCCGGCGTTTTGGCCGCCGCAAATCGCGGCATCCTGTACGTGGACGAAGTGAACCTGCTCGACGATCACGTCGTGGACCTGCTGCTCGATTCGGCGGCGATGGGCATCAACGTGGTCGAGCGTGAGGGCATCAGCTTCCAGCACCCGGCGCGCTTCATCCTGGTCGGCACGATGAATCCCGAAGAAGGCGAGCTGCGCCCGCAGCTTTTGGACCGCTTCGCGCTGTCCGTCGAGGTACATGGGCTGGCAAACGCCAACGAGCGCATGGCGATCCTGGAGCGGCACATCGGCTTCGACGCCGACCCGGTCAGCTTCCGCGAATCGTGGCTGCCCCGCGAGCAGGATCTGAGCGCGCAGATCGGCACAGCCCGCCGCATCGTGGACAAGGTGCATTACACCCGCCGCGACCTGTTCTCCATCGCCAACCTGACCGCCGGGCTGCACGTGGACGGTCACCGCGCCGACCTCGTGATCCTCAAGACCGCCCGCGCACACGCCGCCTTCGAGGGCCGCACGCAGATCACCGAGCGCGACATTTTGTTGGCCGCCGAGCTGGCGCTGCCGCACCGCCTGAAGCGCGGGCCGTTCTCCGAAACGTCGCTGTACGAAGGCGAACTCGAAGATCGTCTGGATCACATCGCGGAAGAATACAACGAAGAATCCGACGCCGAAGTCACATCCAGCGAAGCCGCAGACAACGCGACGTCGAGTAAAAAAAAACCAATGAATCGGTAGCGGAAGTCTCCGATCAGCCCGAACAGGGCGAGATGGAGCCGTCTGCCGAACCTGCACCGCAGAACGTCTTCCAATCACAGGACGCACGCTGGTGGGAGGGTGGCAAACAGGTCGAACCTAATACCGAGTTTGCCACCCGCCGCCTTGACACTCCCCTCGACCGCATCACCCGCAAGATGAGCGGTCGCCGCAGCCGCACCCACACCGATCGCAAACACGGGCGTTACATCCAGGCGCGGCCCGCCGGGGACAGGATGGACGACATCGCGTTCGACGCGACGCTGCGCGCCGCCGCGCCATACCAGCGCCGTCGAGATCATTCCCGCATGGCGTACAGCATCAAAAAGCAGGATCTCCAGCGCAAGGTGCGCGTGCGCAAGTCCGCCAACCTGATCCTGTTCGTGGTGGACGCCAGTTGGAGCATGGCCGTTTCGGAGCGCATGAATGCCACCAAGGGCGCGATTATGTCGCTGCTGACCGACGCCTACCAGCGCCGCGACCGCGTGGGGCTGATCGTATTCCAGAAGGACCGCGCTCACCTCGTGCTGCCGCCGACCAACTCCGTGACGCTCGCCAAAAAAGCGCTGGCGGATATCCCGGTGGGCGGCAAGACGCCGCTTTCGGCGGGACTGTGGCTGGCCTATCAGGTGTTCCACAAGGAAAAGCTGGCACACCCGGACGTGATGCCGCTCATGATCCTGCTAACCGACGGCGCGGGCAACGTCTCGATGTCCGAGCTGCCGCCGCAGGAAGAAGCGCACCGCATCGCGGATCTGATCGAGGACGAGGAGATCCGCAACGTGACGATCAACATGGAGCACGCGGCCTTCGACCAGGGTCTCGCGTGCCAGCTCGCGCAGCGGTTGGGCGGCCCGTGCCTGACACTCAGCGAGCTGAAGGCCGCCGCGCTGTACGAAACGGTCCGTAACGAACTGGACCAATAAGCCCTCTCACCATTCCGATATCCGCGCCCCGCTCCGGCGGGGCGTTTTTTTGTCAACACGCTGCACATCCGGCATTTGTAGTGTAAGATGAAACGCGGGGGTGTGTTGGAACAACCTGTATGAACTCTCAGGAGCGCTCGATGCGTCGTCAATGGCTTATCCCGGCAGGTATGGCTGCCGTTATTCTGATCCTGTCTATCATCCTCGTGCCGGGAGGAACCAGCGCCGCATCCGATACGCTGAACTACCTGAGCGATCTGCTCCAGATTTCGCCCACCCCGGTCGATGACATGGGCATTTTACCGACTTCCGGCCCGGCTATCGTGCCCACCGACAGCGGCGACCTGGGCATTTTGACCCCGCCTACCCCCGATCCCAACGCGACCCAGGCGGGCATCGTCATCATGCCAAGCGCAACCCCGGCCAGCACCGACACGCCCGCCACCACCGACACGCCCGCCACGACCCCCGTGGCGACCTCAAGCGACGACATGGGCATCCTGCCCGCGTTTGGCGGGGAACGCCTGACGGTCGTGGTGCTGGGCACGGATACGCGTCCCAGTGAAACGGAGACGTTTTCACGCACGGACTCGATCATGCTCATCAGCATGGACCCGGCCACGAACAAAGTGGGTGTACTGGGCATCCCGCGCGATCTGTGGGTGACCATCCCTGGCTACGGCTACCAGCGCATCAATCTGGCGTACACGCTGGGCGAATCGTGGCAGGTCGGCTCCGGTCCGCAGGTCGTGGAACAAACGATCCAGGCGACGTTTGGCATGCCTGTCGATCACTACGTCATGCTCGATTTTGCCACCTTCGTGAACGTGATCGACCTGATCGGCGGGATCGACGTGATGGTCGATGAAGCGATCTACGACCCCACCTATCCCGACGATTATTATGGCTACGATCCGTTTTACCTGGATGCGGGCATGCAGCACCTCGACGGGCCGACGGCGCTCAAATATGCGCGCAGCCGCCACAACTCCGACGACCGCGTGCGCATCAAGCGCCAGCAGCAGGTGATCATGGCCGTGTTCGAAAAAGCGACTTCCGCCGAGATGTTCCCCTCCCTGCTGCGCGCCATGCCGGACCTGTGGGATGCAGTGTCGGAGGGCATCCAAACCGACATGTCCCTGGCGAACATCATGGATTTGGCACTTTACGCCCGCGCGATTCCACCGGAAAATATCGTAGGCGAAGTCATGGACTGGCGATACGCCACGGCCACCATGATCGGCGATCAGTCGGTGCTGGTTCCCAACAGCGCGGCCATCCCCGGCCTGCTGGTGGAGCTGTTCGGCCCCACCTACATGCAGTAACGCCGCACTGTCGCGGCCCCATTTTCAGTGACAGCTCCCACTAAAGGAACGCGCATGGCCCAGGTAAGCACGAAAACTCTGGTCGCGCCGTCTCAGGGCAGCCGCGTGTGGCAGGGCATCGCGTTGATCACGACGGGCGCGATCTGCTTCAGCACGGCGATCATTTTCATCCGCTGGACCGACGATCTGCCCACCACGACGATCAATTTTTATCGCGCGCTGTTTGCGTTCCTGTTTTTGCTGTCGTTCACGCCGCACAACCGCGAACCACTGCACGTCCGCGCCTACCGCGCGCAGATCCCGCGCCTGCTGGTGCTCGGTACGCTGGTATGCAGCACGGCGCTGCTCTATACCTACGGCGTGCAGAACACGACCGCCGCCAACGCCGCGCTGCTGAACAATTCAGCGCCGCTCTACGTGGCCGTGTTGGGGCCGCTGGTGCTCAAAGAGCCGCGCGGGCGCACCGTCGTGCCCAGCCTGATCCTGGCGATCGTGGGCATCGTGCTTATCTCCGACCCGACCAAGCTCAAGCTGAATTCGGACAACTTTGCGGGCATCATCGCCTCGGCGGTGTCTGGCCTCACGTACGCGGTGCTGATGATCACCAGCCGGGGATTGGGCGGGCGCATCAACGGCCTGACGCAGAATTTATGGACCACCGGCTTCATTACAGTGGCGCTGCTGCCGCTGGCGCTGCGCTCCCCCTCCGACGTGGTGCTGCACAACCTGCCGGTGCTGATCCCGATGGGGATCCTGTCGTTCGGGCTGCCGTACCTGCTGTATTTCTACGGCCTGTCGCGCACCCCGGTCCAGGTGGTGAGCATCGTCGCGCTGATGGAACCCGTCGCGGGCATCGTGATCGGCATCCTGATGTTCGGGGAAACGTTGGGCGAAGTAGGGGCGCTCGGCGCGGCCCTGATCCTGGGCAGCATCGTGCTCATCACGCGCGGCACGCCGCACGCGCCGCGTGGAAACGCCGTCGAGGCGGCCTCGCCGCCCGCCGCCTGACGTATTAAGGGGAGAAACGGGCAGAGCAAGCCCCGCCCCTACATTCCGTTATGTAACGAGTTCCCGTAGGGGCGTATTGCGATACGCCCCTACCAGACCATCCCGTGATGCTTTTGTAGGGGCAATTCATGAATTGCCCCTACACGCACCGTTAGGCCGTCTCCTCGACGCCCGCCAGCACGGGAGCATCCGGCAGTACGCTACTGTCCGCAACGGCATCCGCGCTTTGACGCGCGCCGCGCGCAAACAACAGCGCCGCCGGGGTCAGCATCAGCCCGCTGATCGACAGCGCCGCGCGCAGCGACCACGCCGTGCCGATCCAGCCGATCCACGGACCGCCCGCGATCTGGCCGATGGCGTTCACCTGCCCGACCGCCGAAAACACGGTCGCGCGCACGGACGACTCGACGCTGCGGTTCAGCCACGCGTTGAAGATCGGCTCGGACGTGCTGCGCAGCGCCGACGCGATCCAGTACGCGCCCAGTGCCAGGGCGAAGTGCCCGGCCAGCGCAAAGACCAGAATGGCAACTACCGTCCCCAGCGTCAGCCAGATCAACGCGCGGGCCATCGCCTGCGGCGCCTCGACGCTGCCGCGCCGCCGCGCCAGCTCGGTCGTCCCGATCGAAAGCAGCGATCCGACCGCGCCGATGATGCCGAACCACACCACCGGCTTCAGATCGCCCAGGGCGGGCAGCGTGAAGTCGTCCAGAAAGTGCGCCGTCCAGAGACGGTCGAAGCCCTCGCTGTACAGGCCCAGCACCGCCGAGATCGCCAGGAACGTCAGCAGCACACCGCGCCCCCGGATCAGGCGCAGGCTGTCGCGCAGCGTCTGGCACATCGGGCCCCAGGGGGAGCGCGACGCACGCGGCGCAGGCGCGAAGCCATCCTCCGGCATCACCAGGGACAGCCCGGCGGCCAGCACGACGAACAGCGCCCCGCCGAACACGATCGGGATGCGCACGTTCAGGCTGGCGAGTCCCACGCTGATCGGGATGGCGGCCAACCCGGCCACAGCCCCGATCTGCGCGCTGCGCAGGAAGGCCGCGCCCGCGCGATCTTCCCCGATCTCGTCCGCGATCCAGGCCTGGGTCGCGCCGCTGGTGAAGGTGACACCCAGGCCCCACAGCAACTGCGCCGCCAGGACCGCGCCAAACGCGGGGACCAGCCCCTCCAGCGCGAACCCCAGACCGATCAGCGCCAAACCGATCAGCACCGACAGGCGGCGGCTGTAGACATCCGCTACGATGCCCGTCGGCACCTCGAACAAAAAGATGACCGTTTCCAGCGTCGTGCCGACGAGCACAAGCTGGAGCGGATTGAGGTCCACCACGGTGACCTGATAGACCATGTTCACCGTGAAGATCAAGCCCAGAAAAAACGCGGTAGCGCCCTCCATGATCAGATAAATCCGGTACGCATCGCGCGAGGTCATGCGTGAGGCAAACACTGCTGCCTGTCCTTTCGATTGTGTTGGTGTCAGGCGGGCGGGGCAGCATCCTGTCCCGGCATCCGCGTCGTGGGTGAAGAATCAAAAACAGCCACGGGCACGATGCTGTGGCTGTCTTCGGCTGCTCCAGCGCAGCGGGATCAAAAAAGCCACAGGGCGTGCAGCCACCTGTGGCCGTTTAGACACGAAGCCGATCAGATCAGGTTGTGATGGTGACGGGCCGCGAAAACGGTCAGCAGGCGCGCTCGCACACGCTCATCGTGCGACGAACGGAGGTCGATAGAATTGCTGCTGACATAGTCGCTCCCTGCCTGATACTCATCGAACAACCGTGTGACAGCGTATCACGAATTCACAATCGCCGTCAAGCGGGCATTTTTCGCGCCTAATGAGTATCAAAAGCAGAGCGGGTTTTAAACCCGCCCCTACAGATGCCACGTTGTTTGACTCGTCGCCAGATGTGGAACGTACTCAGCCGAGCGCGCCCGCAATTTCCGGCACGACCAGGTTCAGGATCAGGCCCAGAATGAACAGCTCGCCCGCCCGCCGGTTGAAGAACATCGCCCAGCCGACATACCACAGCGGCCACACGGGCCAGTCGTCGGGGCGCTTGGTGGGCTTGGGCTGCGAGTAGACCTTCCAGGCCGTCACCAGACGGGGCAGCGCCAGCACGGTGAGCAGCACCCACGCCCCGGCTACGCCCGCCAGCACCAGCGCGGCGATCAGCACGTAAAAGCCCACGAACGCGACTTTGTTCAGCGCCAGCGACGCGTCGCGCCCCAGCAGCACCGGGATCGAGTGCACGCCCACAGGCCGGTCGTACTCGATCTTGTCGGTATGCTTGCCGATCAGCACCGAGGCGACGATCAGGCCGTAGGGCAGCGTCAGCAGCAGCGTATCGCGCGTGATCTCGTCGCTGATGGCGTACACCGTGCCGCCGGTCATCAGCGGGCCCCACACGGCCAGCGCCGTGATTTCGCCCAGGGCGTAGCGCTTGAGGAAAATGGTGTAGCCCAGGCTCAGCACCAGCCCGCTGACGGCAAACGCGATCACCGCCGGGCCGCTAACCCACGCCAGATAGAGCATGATCAGCGCGTCGAACAACGTCAGGCCCAGCGCCACCGCCAGCAAACGGTTGGGTGTGGTCAGGCCGCCGAGGACGGGATGCGTGCTGTACTGCGAGCGCGGGTAGTCCTCGGTGTCTACGCCTTTACGCACGTCGGTCCAGTCGTTGACGAGGTTGTTGGTCGCGTGGGCGGCCACCAACCCGATCACCGAGAGCGCGCCCAGCCACAGCCGGAACAGCGGGCGATCGTCAAATCCGCCTTGCAGCACAGCGAGTAGCACGCCGATGAGGCCCGACATAAACGTCATGGAAAACACACAGGCGCGCGCGATCACCAGCCAGCGAGTGAACGTGTCCGCGTGATGCACATCCGGGCAGTTGCAGGTATTAACGGCTGTCGTCCAGCGCTTGACGAGCGGCCAGTCTTTGATAGCGGTCGATGAGTGGACTTCTGCAGCCATGAAGCGCTCCCTTTCAGGTCCAAAAGTGCAATTCTTTGCAGGCGCATGCTACTATTTTAACAAAGGCGTCTACCTGCCACGCCGCGCAAAAAATCAACACCCACTACGCGCGACGTGGCAACTCACAAAGTGACTTATCTGCCCTCGCTTCTTCTGGCGAGAAAAAGACTTTGGGGGCACTACGAGAACACAATTTGATCTACCTCACATCGCCGCACAGTGGTTCGGCCTTGCGCTGGCACCGGTCGCGGTCGGCCTGATCCTGTCGCTGCTGATCCCTTCGTTTATCGCGCCGCAGCCGTTCCTGATTTTCCTGGTGGCGACCCTGATCGCGGCGTGGCTGGCCGGGTGGGAACCCGGACTCCTGGCGGCGCTGCTCGGCGTGCTGGGGGGGATCATCGCCACGCGCGCCGCACACGGCAGTTGGACGGTCGAGCCTGCTGCCGGGCTGTGGCTGGCGCTCAACGTGCTGGCGGCGCTGCTAGTCGGCTCGCTGCGCAGCGCGTTGATCCGGGCCGAGCACACGGTCGATCCTCCCACATCTGGCATTACGACCGCGCGCGAACAGCGCGAGTGGTTCGAAGTCACCTTGAGCAGCATCGGGGATGCCGTCATTGCCACGGATAACGTGGGGGTGATCTGGTTCATCAACGAGCAGGCCACCCTGCTGACCGGCTGGTCGCAGGCCGACGCGCAGGGCAAACCGCTGCAAGACGTCTTCCGAATTTGCAGCGAAAAAACCGGCGAGCCGGTCGAAAGCCCCGTGTCGCGCGTGCTGCGCGAAAATCGCATCGTTGGGCTGGCGAATCACACCCTGCTGATCCGGCGCGACGGGACGCGTATTCCCATTGCGGACAGCGGCGCGCCGATTCATGGTGCCGACGGGGGCATCGTCGGCGTGGTGCTGGTGTTCCGCGATGCAACCCAACAGCGCGAAGCCGAGCAGGCACAGGAAGCCAACGCCCGGCACGTCCGCCGCGTGTTGGATACGCTGCCGACGATGGTCGGCGTGCTCACGCCGGACGGTGTCATAACCGAGGCGAACGGGGCGGCGCTCAGAATCGCAGCACTCCAGCCGGAAGATGTGGTCGGCAAGCCGTTTGTCGAGGCTTACTGGTGGTCGGATTCGCCGGAAACTCAGGCCCGGCTGCGCGACGCCATCACCCAGGGTGTACAGGGGCACACGACTCGCTGCGATCTGCGAATGCGTACCGGCGATGACACGTGGATCACGATCGATTTTACGCTGGCCCCCATGCGTGACGACGAGGGAAACGTCACACACCTTATCCCGTCCGCGCTGGACATCAGCGCGCGCAAACGCATCGAAGATGAACTGCGCCTGAGCGAAGAACGGCTGCGCACCGCGATCATCAACTCGCGCGCGATCCTGTTCAGCCAGGATCAGGATCTACGCTATACGTGGATCCACAACTCTGCGCGGGGCCTGACGACGCAGGATGTGCTCGGCAAGTTCGACGAGGATCTCATCCCCGATCCAGACGATGCCGCACGCATCAAAAACTTCAAACGCGAGGTGCTCGAAAGCGGCATCGGGGCGCGGCGCGAGATCATGGTCCATCGTGACGGCCAGGAAGTATATCTGGACATCGCAGTCGAGCCGCTGCGCAACGGGGAAGGCCGGGTGAGCGGCATCATCTGCGCCGCGCTCGATGTCTCCGAACGCAAACGGCAGGCGATTCTGCTGGCCGACGCGCTGACCGTCGCGGACCGGGAACAGCGCCAGCTCCGTGCCGTGCTCACCCACCTGCCGGTGCTCGTGTTGATCGCGGACGGCAGCGGCAGCCTGATCGAAATCAACAATGCCGCGCAAACTTTCTTCCGAGAGGGCTTCCCGCACGTCACGAACATCGCGGAGTACGCAAATTTCGTGGGCTACTGGTCGGACAGCGGCGAGCGCGTCCAGAAGCATAAATGGCCGCTGTCGCAGGCCGTGTTGGAAGGTAAGACGATCACCAGTGAGATGATGGATCTGGTGCTAGACAACGGCACGCGCCGGACGCTCCTGGTTTCCGCCGCCCCCATCTACGACCAAAACGGTGCCATCATCGGCGGCATCTCCGTCGGCACGGACATCACCGAGCGCCGCCGCGAAGCCGTCGAGCGCGAGCGGCTGCTGGCGCAGATCGCGCATGAGCGCGATCGCCTGCATACCCTGATCGACAGCATCACCGACGAAATCTGGTTCTGCGACAGCGAGGGCAATATCGAGCTGGTCAACGTCGCGGTGCGCCGGCAGTTTGGCCTGAGCGATGAGCCGGAGAGCAGCCTGGGAAAGCTCACCTCGTTCATTGCGCCGCTGGATATTTCATACGCGGACGGTCACCCGCGCCCGCCGGAAGAATCCCCGCTGCTCCGATCGCTGGCAGGCGAGACGATCCGCGATCAGGTCGAGATCGTGCGCAGCCCGGCAGTCCCCGAACCAACCTACCGCCAGGTCAGTTCCGCGCCGCTGCAAGGTGAGGCGGGCGTGATCACAGGCGCGGTCGCCATCGTGCACGATATCACCGAGCAAATCAAGGCGCAGGACGAAATCCGGTCGCTGAACAACGAGCTAGAGCAGCGCGTCCGCGAGCGTACGTCGCAGCTCAGCGCCGTCAACCGCGAGCTGGAAGCGTTCAGCTACTCCGTCTCGCACGATCTCCGCACGCCACTGCGCGCAATCGATGGATTTAGCCATGCCTTGTTAGAGGATTATGGAGATATACTAAGTCAAGAGGGGCGTTACTATTTGGAGCGCATCCGCGTCGCCAGCCAGCGCCTCGGCCAGCTCATCGACGACCTGCTCAAACTCTCGCGCCTGACACGAAGCGAGATCCAGCGGATGCCGACCGACCTTAGCGACCTCGCTCACAGCATTTTGGAGGAGCTGCGCATTTCGCAGCCCAAGCGCCATGTGCAGGCCGTCATCCAACCCAAGATCATCGCAGAAGGCGATCCTCGCTTGCTGAGGGTTGCGTTGGAAAACCTGCTCAACAACGCATGGAAGTTCACCAGCCAAACTGCTTCCGCTCAAATCGAGTTCGGTACGCTGGACTATGAAGACGAGCGCGTTTATTATATTCGTGACAACGGCGCCGGATTTGACATGACTTACGCGGACAAACTTTTCGGCGCGTTCCAGCGTCTCCACAGCACCAGCGAGTTTGAAGGCACAGGCATCGGGCTGGCGACAGTGCAGCGGATCATCCACCGGCACGGGGGACGTATCTGGGCCTCAAGCGCAGTCAACGAAGGGGCGACGTTTTACTTTACGCTTCCGGGCGATGGCCGGGGGAGTGCTCATGGGTGATACGCGGCGCAAAGTAATCCTGCTGGTCGAGGACAATCCCGATGACGTGTCGCTGACGCTGCGCGCGTTTCGCAAGAGCAATTTAGGCATTCATGTGGACGTCGCCACCGACGGGGCAGAAGCGCTGGAGTACCTGTTCAAAACCGGCGCATACACCATCGATAATAACGGGGAACTGCCCGCCCTCGTCCTGCTCGATCTCAAACTCCCCAAGCTCGACGGCGTCGAGGTGCTCCAACACCTGCGCGCCGATGAACGCACCCGCCTGCTGCCGGTGGTCATCCTCACCTCCTCGCGCGAGCAAGAAGATCTCATAGGCTGCTACTCGCACGGCGCAAACAGCTACATCCGCAAGCCGGTCGATTTCGACCGGTTTAGCTCCGTCGTCCAACAGTTAGGCATCTACTGGCTGGAACTGAACGAGTCGCCCATCTAGTAGCGGTGCCCGCCAGCGAGGCGGGTTGCTTCTCAGGCCCCCCTATAGCATAATTGACTTATTGCGGCTACACTTTGGCGGTGCTGCTGCCAGTTTACTGTATGTATTTTCATTTTTAGGCGGATCTAGGCTCGAAGGATCTTCTCTTTGGACAACCTCTCCGTCATCGGGACTACAACTCGTGTCCTGCTGGTAGAGGACAATCCCGATGATGCTTATCTCATCAGGCGTCTGCTTACTCGCTTTAGCTTTACCACGTTCGATCTTCAAGTCGCCAGCCGCCTTCAAGAAGGTCTGAGCATCCTCAATGCCGATGCTTTCGACATCGTGCTGCTCGATCTCAACGTGCCGGACAGCTTCGGGCTGGATACACTGCTCACCGCGCAGGCCAACGCGCCACACGTGCCGATCGTCGTCATGACCAGCCTGACCGACGAAGGATTGGGCATCCGGGCCGTGCAGCTTGGCGCGCAGGACTATCTGGTCAAAGGGGAAGTCGATAGCAACCTGCTGTACCGTGCCATCAGCTACGCCATCGAGCGCAAGCAGGTCGAGCAGGAGCTGCGGCGTCACCGCGATCACCTGGAAGAACTGGTCGCAGAGCGCACCACCGAGCTGGTGCAGATCAATTCCCAGCTTGAGGCAGAGATCATCGAACGCCAGCAGGCCGAAGCCGCCGAACGCGCCCAACGCCAGTTTTCTGAAGCGCTGCGCGATATCAGCAATGCGCTGAACAGCAGTCACGATCTGGCCGAGGTACTGGATCGCGTGCTGGCCAACATCGAGCGCGTCGTGCCGTTCGATCTGGCCGAGGTCATGCTGTTCGAGGAAGGCATCGCCCGCATCGTGCGCGCGCACGGGTACGACGAAACGGCGCTCGATCGACTGCTGGGCATGCGCCTGGAACTGTCGCAGATGACCCACCTGCGGCACATGTCGGAAACACGCGAACCGGTGCTGCTCTCCGACATCCTGAACTGTCCCGACGAGATCACCATCATTCAGGATTCAACCTGGCGCGCCTATATTGGCATCCCGATTTACCACCTCGAAGAAGTGATCGGGTGCATCAGCCTGATGTCCTTCGAGCCGGATTTCTTCACAACGGTTCAGGTCGATCACTTGCAGGCGTTTGCCGAACAGGCCGCCATCGCCATCCAGAACGCGCGCTTCTACGAGCAAGCGCAGGTCCTGGCTGCCATTCAGGAACGCGAGCGGCTGGCGCGCGACCTGCACGATGCGGTGAGTCAGGCGCTGTTTTCCGCCACCATGATCACCGAATCGCTGCCCCGCCAGTGGGAGCGCTCGCCGCAAAAGGTGATGCCGCTGCTGACCGAGCTGCACCGTTTGATCCGGGGCGCGCTGGCCGAAATGCGCACGCTGCTGTTGGAACTGCGTCCGAAAGCGCTGCTGGACGCCAGTTTTTCGGATTTGATGATCCAGCTCACGGAAGCAATTCAAAGCCGCAGGCGTATCCAGATCGAAGTCCTCATCGACGAGGAAACGCCGATGATGCCCGATGTGAAGGTCGCGCTGTACCGGATCGCGCAGGAATCGCTGAACAACATCGCCAAACACACCCGCGCCGAACACGCCAGCGTCGTCCTGCACAGCAAGCCGCACCACATCGACCTGACCATTACCGATGACGGCGATGGATTCGACCCCACCCAGATCTCATCTACCAGCATGGGATTGGGCATCATGCGCGAGCGAGCCGACAACATTAACGCGACATTGACGATCAACACCTCCCCGGCGGCTGGCACGGAGATTCTCGTTCACTGGTCCGATAACGGTAGCTGACCCCCGAATGGGCTATGCGCCATTTGCGCTGCCCCAACGTCATAATGAGGGGGACGTGCGAATTAATGGCAGATCGCCGATAATTGGTATACCCTGCTTCACAAGGTGCACGCAGGGTAGTTGTCCATCGCGGCGCTAGAGTGGACTGGAATCGGGTTGACGTGCAAGAAGCTGACAGCTCCCTGGATACCATTAATGTTTTAATGATCGAGGACAGCCCGGATGATGTCTACCTGATCAAACGCCTGATCACGCTGGCGGTCTCCATGCCAGTTATCAAACTCTCCACGGCCTCCACGCTTCAGGAGGGCATGGAGCGGCTTGACCAGGGTGGGATCGACGTGGTGCTCCTGGACCTGACGCTGCCCGACAGCACCGGGCTGGAAACGCTGCTCTCGCTGCAGCGGCGGTGGTCACACCTGCCCGTCGTGGTGCAGACCGGCGTCAGCGACGAAGATCTGGGCATGGAAGCCGTGCGCCTGGGCGCACAGGACTACCTGATCAAAGGCGAGGCCAACATCCAACTGCTCGTGCGCTCCCTGCGCTACGCGATCGAGCGTAACAACATCGAGGAGGAGCTGCGCCAGCACCGCACCAACCTGGAAGCGCTTGTCGCGGAACGCACCGCCGATCTTCAGCGCACCAACGAAAAGCTCCAGCGTGAAATGGCCGAACGCGAGCGGGCCGAGCAGCGCGCGCTCGATCTGGCGATCAAGCAGGAGCGCGCCCGCGTATTGACCAACTTCGTGCGAGCGGCCTCGCACGACTTCCGCACGCCGCTCTCGACCATCAACACCAGCCTTTACCTCATCCGGCGCGTCAAAGACACCAAGGGCCGCGAGCAGCACTTGAGCGTGATCGAGATGCAGGCCAACCGCCTCGCCCGGCTGGTAGACGGCATGCTGCGCCTGCTCCAGGTCGAAAGCAACCCCGAACTGCATTTCCGCAGCATCCACCTGAACGACCTGATCCGTGACGTTGCGCTGCACGTCTATTCGTATGCAGCCGAAAAACAGGTCGAGATCTCGCTCGATCTGGCCGACGATCTGCCTCTGGTTGACGCGGATCAGGCGGAACTTTCGTATGCGCTGGTCGAGATCACCGAAAACGCGATCAACTATTCGCACCAGGACGGCAAGGTCATCTTGCGCACCTGCTCGAACCAGACCCACGTCACCGTCGAGATTGAGGACTACGGCATCGGGATCAGCGATCAGGATATGCCCTACATCTTCGAGCTGCTCTACCGTGCCGATAAAGCTCGTTCCGCGGAAACCGGCGGGCCGGGCCTTGGCCTGCCGATCGTGCAAAAGATCGTAGCAGCGCACGGCGGAACGATCGACGTGGTGAGCGAAGAAAACCGGGGCACCACGTTCCGCATCACACTGCCGCGCGGATCCTAGAACGTGGTGCGCACCTCTGGCCCCGCCCCCGCGCCACCCATGTTAGGCGGGGTTCCGGGGGAAAAACGGGCGGAGCAGGCCCCCCTACGCATCGCGGGATCGTGAACGCGTGAGACGCCAGTTTTGCTCAAAAAGTGCATAACAGCCGCTACGTGCGGCGGGTACATTTCAGAAGCGCAAACCGCCTCCGTTGCACCACAAAAAACAGTCTGTAGCAGGTGCGCAGACTGTTTTCATCGCCAGTCAAGCCGGGATCAGCTTTCCAGTTCTTGCTTTAGGGTTACTCCCACTCGACGTGAATAATGGTTTCGCCGTCTCCGCCGTAATCGCGCGCGGGATAGTCGGGATCGTAGTAAACGCTGAAAGCGGTATCCCGCGGCAGGAAGCGGCGCGCATAACCGTACTGCAGGCCGTAGCTCATATCGTCGGGATAGATGTCCGTGTGATACGTCACGTAGTGATTATCGCTGATCTTTTCGCAGCGAATCGTGCCGACGTCGCCATTGCGGTGCAGATTCTGGTAAACGTCGTTCCAACTCATCAATATTTCTTCATAGGTTGGAGTGGGCGCATCGGGCGGTAAGGGGATGGTCTCGCCAATCGTCATGCCGATGGCGACAAAATTGAGCATGTGGTTGTGCGATTCTGCGAGTTCGTTGAGCGCATCCAGCAGTTTTCGCGTGGAATACCACGCGTTTGGATCGAGATCGACCATCCCATATTTAGCCATGACCGGCTTGGTGTCGGTGCCTTGCATATTATCGGTAAACGCCGCCAGGTTTTGGCCCAGTGTTTCCGATGTCTCTGGACAAGAAAGATGACGCATTGAGTTCCCCCTTGCAAAACGTGCTCAAACGGCTTTCAAACTCAGGATAATGTATAATAATTAACGCATAATTAAAATGATCTTTATAATTCACAACATTTTTACACTTCCCCTCAATGGGGAATAAAAAACGACCCCAGAATGGGGCCTTGGGGCCTCTTTCTGGAGCCGTTCCATGTTGTAAGGGGGTGCAGGATGTGCTATTACGCCCCGCTGCGCGGTTAATCCAGCGCGCGTCTCAAGCTGGCAGCCAGCGACCGCACCGCCTCGACGCCGTGCGCGCCTTCGCGAACCAGCGCGCTGCCGACGATAAAGCCGTCCATCAGCGCTCCGGCTTCGCGCGCCTGTTCGGGCCTTCCGATGCCGAAGCCCAGCACCAGCGGCTTATCCGTCTGCGCCCGTACGCGCGCTACGAAGCCCGGCAGGGTCTCGGGCAGGCGATCGCGCGCGCCGGTCGTGCCCGTCACCGAGACGAGGTACACGAAGCCGGTCGCCTGCGCCGTCACCAGCTTGATACGCGCCTCGGTGCTGGTCGGGGCGAGCAGGAAGATCAGCGCCAGCCCCACCTTTTCGCAAGCCGTTTTCACCTGCGCGGCCTCCTCCGGCGGCAGATCGGGCACGATCAGCCCGTCCGCCCCGGCGGTGTGCGCATCACGCACATACGCTTCGACGCCGTAGGCCAGGATCGGATTCAGATAGCCCATCAGCAGCATCGGCTGGCGTACGCCGCGCGCACGCAGGGTCCGCACCGCCTCCAGGCACCTGCGCACCGTGATCCCGTTTTCCAGTGCAACTTGCGTCGCGGCCTGGATCGTCGGGCCATCAGCGAGGGGATCGCTGAAGGGGATGCCGATCTCGAAGCCGTCCACACCTTCCCCGGCCATCGCTTCGATCGCGGCCAGCGAATCGTCGTAGGTCGGGTAGCCGATGGGGAAATAGGGCAAAAATGCCGCGCGATCGTGCGCTTTGGCCCCCTCGAACATGGCGGCCAGCGCCGCCGTGCCTTGCAGAGTCGTGATCGGCTCGTTCATGCGTCCTCTCCGATCTCGTGAATAACCGTGTCCAGGTCTTTGTCGCCGCGCCCTGACAGGTTCACCAAAATGATCGCGTCCTTCGGCATGGTCGGCGCGCGCTTGATCGCCTCCGCCACGGCGTGCGAGCTTTCCAGGGCGGGGATGATGCCCTCCTGGCGGCACAACGTCTGGAAGGCGGCGAGCGCTTCCTCGTCGGTCGCGGTGGTGTAAAAGGCGCGTTCCATGTCGCGCAGGTATGCATGCTCCGGCCCGACCGAGGCGTAGTCCAGCCCGGCGGAGACGCTGTGCGTCTCGCGGATCTGGCCGTCGGCGTCTTGGAGCACGAAGGAGCGCGTGCCGTGCAGCACGCCGGGCCGCCCCAGGTTGGGATCGGCAAAACGCGCGGCGTGCTCGCCGCTGGGGATGCCCAGGCCGCCCGCTTCGACGCCGATCAGATCGACCGCCTCGTCGTCGCGGAAGGCGTGGAACAGCCCAATCGCGTTGCTGCCGCCGCCCACGCACGCGATGCACACGTCCGGCAGTTGGCCCACTTCGTCCAGCATTTGCTGGCGCGCCTCGATGCCGATCACGCTCTGGAACGTGCGCACGATCAGCGGGTACGGGTGCGGGCCGAGCGCCGAGCCGAGCAGGTAAAACGTGTCTTCGACGTTCGCCACCCAGTCGCGGATGGCCTCGTTGATGGCGTCTTTGAGCGTCTTGCTGCCGCTTTCGACCGGGATCACCTCCGCGCCGAGCAGCTTCATGCGGAACACGTTGGGCCGCTGCCGCGCGATGTCCACGCTGCCCATGTAGACGTGACAGTCCAGGCCCAACAGCGCCGC